>WJIW01000155.1 GCA_014730065.1 Armatimonadia bacterium
GCGGCCTTCTTCTTGGCGGCTTTCTTCTTCGCGGCGCTCTTCTTCTTCTCGCTCTTCTTCTTGGCGCTGCTCACCTTTTTCTCGCTCCCTTTCACGGCCTTGATGGCCTTGTCAGCCGCTTTGTCGTCGTCGAAGAACGCTAAGGTGGCGCCCTGCTTGCCGATGGCCAGCCCGGTGAAGGCCTCCATGCTGGCATCGGCCTCGCCCGTGGCAGCGCCGATGGTCTGTGCGACCCCTGGCTTGTTGTCGCACTGGATCGACACGACGGTGCCCGGTACCTCGGTGAATCCCGCTTCGTTGATGATGGAGAGCTGCTTCGGCGTGACCCGCTGCATGCAAATGCGGATCGTCGCACTTTTGCCCTCAGTCCATCCCCACACGCCCAGAAGGTTCAGCCGGCCGGCGGTGATGGGTGCGAGGGCCTTGGCCATCTCGCCGGGCGCGTCGGCAACCTTCTTGTCGAATGCACGGACTTTCGAGATCTTGTATGCCATTCTTACACTCCCTAAGCCGCGGTGGAATGTCGCGCCCGAATTGGGGGGATTTTGGAGACGATTCACCATTCCCCTTCTAATCGGCCATATACAGCGCGTTTTTTTGCTGGATCACGTGCGTAGGAAGCTATCAACCCCCGGATTGCCACGGCCACCGCAAGCTCGCAACTGCAAGGGTGCAGGCCTTGCGCAACGGACGTCGAACAGGACCCGCCGCGACGGTGGCAAGGGGAGACCGCCGGACACCCCGAGCGACTCGCGAGCCGGCACCCGTTGAGTACCGGCAGAGCCACGGCAGGCTGATTGTCACGCAGAGCATTCCCCCGGCAGACCACTGGAGGCAGCCCCGTGTCAGCACCCGAGCCCGAACCGAGGATCGCGCGCTTCGAGAGCCTGGCCTACGGCATGTTCGTTCACTGGGGGGTCTTCTCCCTGAACGAGCGGTGCGTGTGGGCCATGCACCCAAAGCGCTATCCCATCGAGGACTACATCGAGCAGACCAAGCGCTTCACCGCCGAGGCCTTCGACCCGCGCGAGTGGGCGGCCACAGCGCGCCGCTCGGGGATGCGGTACATGACGCTGACCACGCGCCAGCACGACGGCTTCAGCATGTACGATACCCGGGGACTCTCGGAGTACGACGCCGTCCACGCGGGACCGGGCCGAGACCTCATCGCCGAGTTCGTCGAGGGGTGCCGGTCCCAGGGCATCGAGCCCTTCTTCTATCACACCACCTATGACTGGTACCAGCCCAGCTTCGCCGAGGACTTCGACGCCTACCTGGACTACCTACACCAGTCCATCGAGATCCTATGCACCCACTACGGCAAGGTGGGAGGCTTCTGGTTCGACGGGAACTGGAGCAAGCCCGAGGCCGACTGGAAGGAGGACCGGCTCTACGGGATCATCCGGCGTCTACAGCCGCAGGCCGTCATCGTCAACAACACGGGAGTCGATGCGCGCGGGGCCCTGGGCCATCCGGGCATCGACTGCGTGACCTTCGAGCAGGGACATCCCACCGCCATGGACCGGAGCGGCATGGATAAGTACGTGGCCGTGGAGATGTGTGAGTCGATGAACTCCTTCTGGGGCCACACACCCAGCGACTACAACTACCTGTCGCCTAAGGGGATCATCGAGGAGCTGTGCGCGTGCCGGGGCGTGGGGGCGAACTACCTGCTCAACATCGGTCCCAAGCCCGACGGCTCCCTACCCGCGTACGAGTCCTCGGCCTTCGAGCGTGCCGGTGGCTGGGTGGAGTGTCACGCACCGCTGATCTACGAAGGCCGGCCCGCGGCGGTGCAGTGCCCGGGCAGGGACGTGGCCCTCGAGTGGGACGGGAAGGTGTACCTCTTCGTCTATGACATCCGTCCCAGGCCGGACGAGCACGTGGCAACGGGGGTGACCGGCCATGGCCCGCGCCGATACCGCGGCATCGATGGCAGCGTGGCGCAGGTCCGATGGATGCACAATGGTGAGGCCCTGGAGTTCGA
Organism: Armatimonadia bacterium; assembly: GCA_014730065.1. Classification (GTDB taxonomy): domain Bacteria; phylum Armatimonadota; class Zipacnadia; order UBA1398; family UBA1398; genus UBA1398. The sequence goes on from WJIW01000155.1 coordinate 1,988, forward strand.
GCAGGACGATGATGGTGAGCTGACTCTCCAAGTGACGCCCTACCCATGGGGGGTCAACATGGTCGTGCGGGTCGCGGAGCTGACGCTGAAGTGAAGGGTCGAGGAGAGACGGTCCGGAGGCAGCCCCTTGGACGATGAGCGTGAAGTGAGCCGAGAAGAGTCGCCACCCGAGGAGCGTGGGGTTCTGGCCGATCTGCGCCTGATGGCGCAGTGCTTCATCTCGCCCGTGGGCGCGGCGGGGACCATCGGGATCACCCTGGCCATCGGGATGTGGCTCACCTATGGTCGCCGCCCGGGGTTCGAGCTGCACGACGAGATGCGCTACCTGGGCGCCCACCTGCTTGCCATGGTGCTGGTACCGGTGCTGATCGCCCGCATCGGGTTCCGGATGCCCCTGCGTGAGCAGGGCCTGGGCCTGGGGGAGCCGCGCCGGTGGCTACCCTATGTACTCCTCTTCGGAGCCATCGTGGCGCCGGGGATCTGGCTGGCCACCCGGAGCGCCGAGTTCCATGGCTACTACCCCTACTGGCCGTCGGCCCGGCACAACGCCCAGAACTTCCTGATCCATCAGGGCGTCATGGTCTGCGTCATCTTCGCCAACGAGTACTTCTTCCGGGGCTACATGCTGAACATGGCCGCCAAGAGCATGCCCCCGGCCGCGGCCATCGTGTTCCAGATGGTGCCGTACGCCATGGGCCACGCGGGTAAGGTCCCCGTGGAGTTCTTCGGCTCCATCTTCGCGGGGCTGGCTTTGGGGGTCACCGCCTGGCGGGGCCGCAGCGTATGGCCGTGCCTGCTTCTCCACTATCCGTGCAGCCTCATCGTCGATGTGGCAGCGGCACCGGTGGCGGCGCGCGAAGCGGGGGCTCTCATTCTGTCCACCCTGGGCCTGGGCGGGTAATCGCCGCCCGACGGAGAAGAATCCTGCCCCGTACTTGAACAAATATCCCAGATCAGGCTTTGGAGCACTGTGCGAGCGCCTACTCGGGAGCGGTGTGTCCCTTGAATTGCTCCATGTGCCTGAGATCCAATCCGCCTTGGGCGGGAAGCTGCGCGGCCTGCGGGACCGAGCTATCGAGCGGCGACTACCGCCCCCCGGAATGGCTGCTTACGCCCCGAGGCTCCGAGCCCCCAATCTTCGCCCTCCGTCGCAGGCGCCGTCGCCGGCAGTGGTGGGGCCTAGCTATCCTGGCTCTCATCTGCTGCACGATCGCCTACGGGTGGTACGCGCGCAACATCATCAACGAGCCCACACCGGGCCCGGGCACGGCCGAGACCGGGATGGCCTCGGACTGGCAGCCCGACGATGACGGGCCCATCCCCACCGCCGAGGATCCTACCGAGGGCGACGAGGAAGACGATCCCGGGGACGAGACGCCAGGAACAGAGGACGACGAGCCTGGCGTGGAGTCGGAGCCCGATGAGGAGGAAGAGCCCGGCGATGGGGACGACGGGGAGACCGATGCTCGACCCTCGTCCACTACCACCCACCGCCCATCCCGGACGACCGCCGGCGGTCCTCGACCGCCTCGCACCGGGCCGGCCCAACCGTCGGGGCCCAGCGGGCCTCCGGTAGTCCCGCCCGCAGCGGGCGTGGAGACGAAGGTCCGGGAGAAGGACGGCGCCGAGATGGTGCGCGTGGCGGGCGGATCCCTGGAGATGGGCGCCTCATCGGGTGAGGCCGCCGAGAAGCCGGTGCACGCCGTCTCCATACCCACCTTCTGGATCGACCGCACCGAAGTGACCAACGAGCAGTACAAGAGGTTCATCGATGCCACGGGACGGCCAGTGCCTTACGTGGCCGAGCCGTGGGCCGCGCCGTATAACTGGGACCGAGCCGCCCGCACCTACCCCGATGGCCAAGGCGACATGCCCGTGGTCTTGGTCTCGTGGGACGACGCCGCGGCCTACGCGCGCTGGGCGGGCAAGCGGCTGCCTACCGAGGCCGAATGGGAGTACGCGGCTCGGGGCGCCCAGGGCAAGAGATTCCCCTGGGGCGATAGCTGGAACGCGGCCCTGTGCAACTCCCTCGGCAGCGACCCCTTCGATGCCACCCCCGCGCCCGTGGGATCCTTTCCCAAAGGCGCGTCATGGTGTGGCGCCATGGACATGGCCGGCAACGTGTGGGAGTGGGTCGCGGACTGGTACTCGGCCGACTACTACTCCGCCTCGCCCTCCAAGGACCCGGCGGGTCCGGCCACGGGCCGGTACCGCGCCATCCGGGGCGGGTCCTGGGGAAGTCCCAGCGACCTGTGCCGGTCCTACGCTCGAGGCTTCCGGCCCCCGTATGCCCGCAGCGATGCCGCCGGCTTCCGCTGTGCCGCCGACCCCTCCAGCTAGCGAGCTCCAGCCCGCTTGACGCTTCCCGTCCGTTGGTGTTGACTCGGCCCGTGCGCCGGGCTCGGTCAGGCCCGGCGACCCGCCGCTCCGCCCTATCCCGACGGTCGGCCCATGGAGGCATATCCATTGAGCTCCGCTGAAGCGGACCAGGTCAGTCTCGACCGCCGCACCTTCACCATGGGTGTGGTCAATGGCAGCTTGTTCAACGCCTCCATGCGGCTCATCGATGCCACTGTGGTGGTATCGCCCCTGGCCGAGCGGCTGGTCGGATCGGATACCCTGGTCGGTCTGCTCCAGATGGTCTTCAAGATCGGCTGGATGTGGCCCGCTCTGTTCATGCCGTACGTCCTGGAAGGCGTGGGCCGCAGGCTGCCGTGGTACCGGGGAGCGGCCGGGGTGAGGATGCTGGCCATCTGGGGCGCCGTCATCCTGCTGTTCTCCGGGATGGCCGACACCGCTCCCACTCGCACTTTCGGTCTCCTGGCCCTCTGTCTCTTCCTGAGCACCACCTTCGGCGGCGTGAGCTGGATCCCGTTCATGGACGTGATCGCCAAGGGGGTGCCCGCCAACAAGCGTGGGCTGCTATGGGGACTGCGTCAGGGCATCGCGGGAGTTCTGGGCGTGGGCTTCGCGACCGTTGTGTCGTACATGCTGAGTGCCGAGCGGGGCTTCGACTTCCCCCGGGGGTATGCGTGGCTGTTCCTCATCGCCGCGTGCGCCCAGACCATCGCCCTGACGGCCTTCAGCCTGGCCCGGGAGCCCAAGATCGAGACCAAGCCCCGCCGCATGACCTTTCGGATGCACATGTGGCGGGGGCCCCGCATCCTGGGCCGCGACAGCGCCTACCGGGCCTTCGCCCTGTCCCGGGCGGCCATCGGGGTCGCGCTCATGGGGATGGGGTTCCTGGCGATCTGCGGGCAGGATCGCTTCGCCCTGAGTGAGGCTCAGACGAGCGCATGGCTTCTGCCCGTGGCCATCGCGGGCGCGGGGTATCCCTTCCTATGGGGCTTCCTCAATGACCGCTTCGGCAGCCGCACCATCGTCCGAGCGACGACGCTGCTCGTCGCCGTGCACGCCGCCCTCCCACTACTCGTCCTGACCATGGAGCGCTCGGGACACGTCCCCGCGTCGACGGCCAACTGGCTGCTGGGCTCCGCTGTGGTCGTGGGGTACGCGGCCATGTCGTGCTACATGATCTCGTCGATGACCTTCGTGCTGGAGATTGCCGCTCCCCACCAGCGTGACGGCTACCTGGGTCTCCACAACAGTCTGGCGATCCCCTTGGCCTTCTCGTCTTTGCTGGCAGGGGCCATCGCCGAGCATATCTCCTACCTAGCCCTGTACGCGACGTGTCTGGTGGTGGCGGTGATAGCGATGGTGCTGGTGTTCACCATCCTGCCCGAGCCGCGGCCGGGCCTGGGTGAGGAGGAAGGCGCTGACCGACTGAGCCTCTTGGACCAGCTCCGGGCCCGGACGTGGCCCAAGCCCGGCCGCCGGGCGTGACGGCGCGCTACCCGTCCCGACCCGCTCGGCGCCCGAGGGGGATGGAGACGGCCTTCATGGACCCCGGCCCCGGTAGGACGGCCGAGCCCTCCTCCCCCTCCACCCCATCAACCCAGTAAGCCACCCGGTTGCGGCCCGCCCGCTTGGCGGCGTAGAGGGCCTCATCGGCTTGGCTGAGGAGCCGGTCGGGGTCGCGGGCATCGGTGGGCCCGATAGCGACCCCCAGGCTGACGGTTACGGTGCAGCCCTTGCCATCGCGGCGGCCGGGGAAGGTGGCCGTCTCGACGGCATGGCGGATCCGCTGGGCGCTGGTGACGGTCCTGTCGCGATCACACTCGATCATCAGGACGGCGAACTCCTCGCCGCCGATCCGAGCTGCTACGTCGTGGGCCCGGGTCTCATCGCGGATCAGCTCGGCAAGCTGCACCAGCGCGTGATTGCCCGACAGATGGCCGTAGGTGTCGTTGTAGTCCTTGAAGTGGTCCACGTCGAGCATGATCACCCCCACTTCGCTGCCGTGGCGGATGGCCCGGGCCAGCTCGGCTCGGAGGCGCGGCATGAAGTGGCGGTAGTTGTGGAGGCCGGTGAGTCCGTCGTGACTGGCTTCGGCCGATAGCTCCAGGTTCGCGGCCGCGAGCCGGCGGTTGGCTTCGGCCAGCTTCCGGGTCGCCTCCTCGACCCGGCTCTCCAGCTCACGCTCGTGCTCCATGAGGCGCCGCATGAGGAAGCCGTTCTCGCGGCGCAGGCGAACCATCTCCTGGGCCTTGGCGACCTCCAGGTCGAGCTGGTCCTCGTCGACGGGCTTGGTGAGGTAGGCGAAGGCCCGAAGGGACAATGCCTGGACCGCGCTCTCCAGGGAGGCCTGCCCCGTCAGGATGATGGCCTCGGTCTCGTGGCCCCGGTCACGGATCTCGAAGAGAAGATCCAGGCCCGAGGCCTTGCCCGCCAAGTGGATGTCGAGCAGGGCGATGTCGAAAGCGGTATGCTCGAAGGCGGCCAAGGCGGACTCGGCGTCGGCGAAGGCCTCGACCTGCCAGCCCCGAGCCGAGAAGAGCTCTCGGGCCCGATCCGCCAGCACCGCCTCGTCCTCGACGACGGCCATCCGCCAGGCGATGGACCCATGGCCGTCCGGTTCACGTTGCGATCCCGATCCTAAACTGCCCATTCTGACACCCACCCCGTCGTGTCGTACGCCTCGGGCAAGGTATCGTCCACGAGGCGAGGCGCGCTACGGCTCCGCGCTCGCCCGCGGCTCCCAGTGGTTGATATGACTCACGCCCAGAGGTGATAGTTCCCAACACAAGCCTATGGTGTCTTCTGTGCCCAATCTCCCAGAACCTCCCCCGTCCGGTAGACGTTAGGGACAAGGGGCTCTCATCGGGCGATCATCCCCCCCACCAGACACCCCGTCCGGTGAGGGCCCCCTACTCGCTTGACCCAGGCCCATGCCCCACGTACACTCGCCCTACGGTCACCGTGGGAGGCGTTCCCATGCGCGTCACGCTCATCTTCAGGACCGGCAAGAAGCCCCTCACGGGCGAGCTGCGCGAGGAGACGGCGACCAC
>WJIW01000001.1 GCA_014730065.1 Armatimonadia bacterium
GCCCCAGGGCGTGGCGATGATCACACCGTCGAGATCCTCACGCTCCAGGAGGCGCTTGTAGTCATGCTCGTTCTTCACGTACCGCTCGGGCTCCGGCTGGCCAGCGCGGGTGACGATCGACGCCGCAGCCGCTGCCGCCCGCCGGTCGATGTCACATACCGCGGGCATCTCCACTCCAGCGATCCGGGCCAGGTTGTACATCAGGCTGCGGCCCCGGCCCCCCGTTCCGATCACCCCAACGCGTACGGGCCGCGGAGTCTGGGCGGCAGCGGTCACGGCGCCCGCCAGCGCGGCGCTAGCCGCCAGGAACTGCCTGCGGTTCATGGATCCACTCATCGAACGTCCACCTTCCTGGCCCCCAATGGCCGGTGACGCCACATTCCGCCCCCAGCCCTTGTCATCCCTGCCTTGGGGCCCTTGCAGGGGGGAGCAAGGCCCGGTCGAAAGCAAGTCCGCGAGGGAGGCGAGTCCATGCGTCCGGTCCTGCTCCTTGTGCCCCTTCTGTGGTCGGCTGCGTGCGCCCAGGACGGGTCGGTCCTGGTGGCGCCCTCAAGCGAGGATCGTGCCCAGCCGCCCGCCGAGAGCTTGGGTACCCTCACCGATGCGCTCGGGGGCGCCGGGCTGGTCCTGGCCTGGGACCCCCGGCTCAGGCCCGGAGAGGGCTGGGACTCGCAGACGGCGGCGGCCGCCGTGTGGGACACGTGGGAGGCGGCCCGCAGCGAAGCGATCCCCCTGGTCATCCTGATCGCCTTCAGCCGTTCGGAGCCAGGCCAGGGCGACGTGGTGGCCCTATGCGGTGGCAACCCAAGCCTCACGTCCCGTGCACTCTGGCGGGACCTGCGGTCGCGAATCTACTGGCTGCCCTCGGGATCGGGTGCGGCCGAGTGGCTCGGCGGGGAGGCCAGGTACCGGCTCATCGCACTGGACGAGTCGGGGTCCATCGTGGGCCTCTACCCCTCCCAGGAAGGGGACGGCCCCGCGGAGACCGTGGGACAAGCGGCGACGGATCTGCGGCGGGTCGCGGCGACGCCCCGCGAGATCCTGGTCTACCTGCCCGGGGATGGTGCCGCGGCCAGCGGGACGGCCTACGTGACCCCAGATGCCCGGCGGAGCGCGGGGCGCATTCCTCTGCGGCCTTCACCGGTCGGCGGTGATGTCGCGCTGCGCGGAGTGGGGCCCGTGTCCGGCCAGGCGGAGTCCCTGTTCCTGTGGATCGAGCGATACGCCGGTGGGATCCCCCTGCCCGTGTCGGAGGAGATGGCGGCCTCCGCCGGGCCGTGGGAGTTCGACCTGAGGGACCGCGACCGGGACGCGCTGACGATCCGTACCGACGTGGCCTGCCCCGAGGGGCTGCTCGAGCTGTCGCCGGTGGCCGATACTGAGTGGGTGGTCCCTCGCGCCTTGAGCCAGCCCGTGTTCCCCTTCCTGCCCCCCGGACGATACGAGCTGCGGCTGCGTTGCCTGGGGGCGCGGGTGGGCTCCGTCGAGGTCGACATGGACGAGGGGCCGATGTCCCTGGAGCTGACGGAGCTGGGCGGGGGTGCCTTCCTTTTCAGGGAGATCACCATCGTGCTGGACGTGCCTTCGGCATGGCATGACGCAGCCTTCTTCGCCTGGGGCCAGTTCCGGGAGGCCGGAGGCGAGCTATGGTCCGACAAGCTGCCCGTGGCACTGGAGCCCATCGCCCAGGACCGGATCGAGGGCCGACTCACGCTCCCCGCCGCCCGACCCGTCCGGGTTGGCCTGCGGATGGGTGAGGATCGCGAGCTGGCGACCCGCGACCTGCCGCCCGATCCGGCCGGTGCGGAGGTGGTGTTCGAGTGGGCGTCCATGGAAGAGGCCATCGGCGGTGGGCAGGAGGCCTCGGTCCGGCGGGCCCCGGGCATCGAGTTGGCTCCGCTGACCTCCGGCGGAGGCTTGACCGCCGGGCAGGAGGGGATGATCTACGCGTCCGACCCCGCTAGGGGACGGGTGGTCGCCTACGAGCCCGAGCCGCTCTCGCCGGGCTGGCCGTGGGCTGGGCAAGGCAGCTTGCCCGGTCAGCTCGACGAGCCGGCGGGGGTGGCGGTCTCCGAGGGCGGCATTGTGTATGTGGCCGACTCGGGCAACGATCGGGTCCAGGCCTTCGATGGTCAGGGCAAGTTCCTACGGAGTTTCGGTGGCAGGGGCGCCGGCGAGGGGCGCCTTCGGGCCCCCAGCGACGTGGCCATCGGGCCCACTGGCGATCTCTATGTCTGCGACCGCGGCAATGACCTGATCCAGGTCTTCACGGCCGATGGCATGTTCCTACGGCAATGGGGCGAATCCGGCCGGGCACCCGGCCAGCTCTCCGGGCCATCCTCCGTGGCCGTCGCCTCTACGGGCGCCGTGTACGTCTCTGACACGGGTAACCACCGCATCCAGGTTTTCGACCCAATGGGCAACCTGCTGGAGAGCTGGGGTGGGGCAGGCGATGGGCCCGGCCGACTCGACTCACCCACGGGAATCGCCCTGGATGGCCGCCGGAATCTCTGGGTGGCCGACACGGGCAACCAGCGACTCCAGGTGTTCGGGCCCTCCGGCGCCGCCGAGGTCATCGAGCTCTCGGCCTATGGGATCACCGACCCTGTCGATGTGGCCGTCTCGCCCGTGGGCTCGACGGTGTGGGTTATCAGCGCCGACGGCAAGATCCAAGGGCTTGCCGACCGATCCTGACACCACGGAATCATGGCCCACCTTCCCGAAGATGGGCCAGGCATTCCGTAGGTGAGGTAGGAACCAACAGGGAAGAGTATTGATGCGTGGCTAGTAGGGGCCCGGGGACCGGGAGTGCCGATGCCCGCGGGTCTCTGGGAAGCGGCCTCAGGAACGGCGAGGCAAGTGATGAGAAACGAAGGGTCCTGGCCTGCGTCCTGAACGGTAGCGGCGCAACCGGGTAATGGGGCCGTGCTCCGGCTGATTGGTGCGGCTTAGGCCGCCAAGTCAGAGCATGGCTGGGGATGGCGTAACGGCCCGCGGGGAATCGCGGCCCCGTGTGGGCACTCGGAGTGGATCGGCAGCCGCGGCTGCCTTCGGCATGCCGCGACATCAAGCGCGCGAGCGAGGCTGCCGATATGAAGGGGCCAAGGGCATGGACAAGGCACTAACGGATACGACCTGTCTGCAGGGGGCCGATGATGTAGTCTTCACGGCCATGGAGGATGAGGCGGTTCTCCTGCACCTAGGTACGCGGAAGTACTACGGACTCAACGAGACGGGCCTGAGGATCTGGCAGATGATCCAGGTGGGCGCGAGCCTGGGAGACATCGCCACTACCCTCTCGAGCGAATACGAGGTCGAGGTGGATGAGGCCAGGGAGGGCGTGTTTGGCCTCTGCGGTGAGCTGCTGGACGAGGGCCTCGTTCGGGTGGGCAGCTCCAGTGCTGACTCGAACTCGGAGTAGACCTGCCGCCCAGGGCTGGCTCCCGGGATGCATCCCCAGGCCTTGCTGGAGCCGCCCCGCTCTGCCCCAGTGACGATAGGGCAGGCGGCGCGCCTCGCTGAAGTGCCCCAACACGATCGGGCGAGGAGGGGTTCGCGCATGAGCATCACGGCCCGGGTGCTGGCTGCCGCCTTCGTCAGCACGCTCGTCGTGGGGTGCGGGGGCAGGTCCGCCCCGCCACCGGCCGCAAGCTCGTCCGTCCCGCCGCCCCCGCCGGCCCAGACCACGCCTCTTGCCGGTGGTCCCGAGGAAGCTCTCTCGCGGTGGCAGGAGCAGCTCGAGAGCGATGACATGCAGGAGCAGGTCGAGGCGATCCAGGGCCTGGCCCTGATCGGTCCCGATGCCGCTGAGGCCGCTCCCCGCCTGCTGGAGATCGTGAGCCAGCGCTACGACACTGAGACGCGGATGCAGGGGCTGGCGGACGCGATGGCCAAGCTCGAGAAGCTCGAGGCCGACCTCGATGCAGCCGCCGAATCGGAGCCGGGGGCCGAATCCGAGCTCGCCGCGTGGGAAGACGTCGACCCAGGTACTTTCGGTACGCTGGACCGGGACACGGGCGCGGCTTGGGCGCTTGCGCGCATGGGCGATTCCGCCACCCCCGCCGTCATAGAAGCTCTGGAGTCGGACGACCCGGCGCTCCAGCAGGGGGCGCTGAGCCTGATCGAGGAGATGGGGGTCCGCAGCGCCGAGATGGTGCCCGTCGTGACGGAGCTGCTGACGGCGCCCTCAGGCGAGACCCGCGTCTTCGCCGCCAGGGCCTTGGCCAGTCTGGAGCCGGACGCGAGCGAGTGTGCGCAGGATCTGATCTCCGCCCTCGACTCCCCCATGGGCGACGATTCACGGGAGAAGATCCTGGAGGCAATGGGCGATCCTGAGGGCGAGATGGCCGCGGAGCTGCGCGTCATGGCCGAGGTGATGCCCGAGGCGGGCATCATTGCCCGGGCGGAGCTAGTCAGCGCCATCGGCGAGATCGGCACCGATGACCCGGTCATCGTCGATCGGCTGGTCTCGTTCGTGGGTGACCCCATGCTTGGGTCGGCGGCCGTCGAGGCCCTGGGCAAGATCGGAAATGGGAGCGCGCCCGTCCTCGCCGCCCTCGGCCGCGCGGCGGGCCGCGAGTCGACCAAGCTAGCGGCCGCGACGGCTCTGGCACGCCTGGGAGATTCCCGAGGACTCGACCTGTTGCGCCGATCGCTAGAGGCAGTGCCACCCAGGCTGGACGCGGCGGAGGACGAGATGCCTGAGCTTGGGCAGGCCACCGAGGAGGAGCTGGCCGAGTACATAGCGGGTATGTTCGACCCCGATGAGATGGAGGCGACGACGGCGCGGATCGCGGCCCTTCGAGCCGCCGGTGATGTCGGCCAGCGCGCGTCCGGGCTGGCCGACCAAGCCGCGGAGTACCTGGGGGACTCAGAGCCAAACGTACGCAGAGAGGCCGCAGTGGCCCTGGCGCGCATCGGCAACGACGCCGAGGCGATCCTCGCGGCGCTCAGGCAGGCCATCGCTTCCGCCGCGGAGGCGGACGACGTCCTCTGGTACGCCGGGGCGTTGACGTGCCTTGGGGACGAGCAGCCCCTCGACGATGCCCTCGACCGCCTCACTGAGCGCATGGCCACCCAGGACGAGTGGTTCGGACTGGCCCCCGAGTCCGATGACCCGCTGGAGACGGACTACCCGGTAGTGGACTTGCGAAGCTGGCTGATCTGGGTGGGTAACTACGGGGATGCGGGTGCCGCTTTGGTGCCGGACATCCAGAGTCTCTACGCGCTGGGCCTCGAGGGCCGTTTCGGGTATGACGAGCCGGTCGAGGTGTGTCCCCTGATCGCGCGCGCACTGGTCGACC
>WJIW01000014.1 GCA_014730065.1 Armatimonadia bacterium
ACCTGTTTGCATCGCGGCTAGCGGCACACCCAGCGTACACCAAAGGCATCGTGTTGGACGGCGCATTGCGGAACACAAAGAACAGGCGTCTGTTCTTCGACACCGCCCTACGCTCGACGCGACGGGCGTACATCTGTGATCACGACGAGGTCGTCCTCGGCGAGGTGTACTCGCACCTAGACATCGTTACCCGGGCCCCCGAACTGGCTCTCGATGCGGCACAGCGGGTGTTCGACCAGTTCAACTGGACAGGTGTGCCGCGCAGTATCCTGGCCGACGACCAGGCCCGCCTGCTGGAGAGGCGGCTGGGCACGTGATAGACTCCTAGCATCACCTCAGTGGTGTGAGGAGTGCGCCTCGTGAATCGATGCCTGCCAGTGCTGCTCGCCTGCCTGTTCGTCGCCCCATTCGCCCTTGCTCAAGATCCCGACTACTACTCCAAGCAAGACACATGGCCCGAGACGCTGCTGGCGGCTCGGATCGCCTATGCCGAGGCGGCATCGGAGGGGTCGGCTGGCCCCGAAGGCGTCGCCCTGGGCGTATGGCACTCCGCGGGGCCCTTCGTCGCCCCCGAGGGGAGCACATCGTACGAGGCGGCCTTCCCACCCCAGCAAGGCGTGGATCTCAACGCGGAGTACGACGGCGGCATCGGATGGACGGCGCACCCCGAGTGGCAGGACGGCGTGCCCACGGCGCTCAGTGCGCCCACCCAAGGGGCCACCTACCTCTACCGGACCCTCACCACCGATGAAGCGCGGACGCTCACCGTCTACCTCGGCAGTGACGACGGCTTGATCGCCTTTCTCAATGGCCAGCAGGTACTGGGTCAGGACGTGCCGCGCGGTTATGGGCCCAACCAGGCCACCTGCGATCTGTCCCTTCGCGAGGGCGAGAACGACTTGCTCCTCAAGATCTGTAACCGCACCGGAGGCCACGGCTTCTACTTCCACACCGAGCCCCAGCCCGCGGGCGACACGGCGAGCGCGGAAGGACAGATCTGGTCCCTGACGCTGAGGGACTTCCCCGGCGAGGCCGAGCGCATCGCTCGGGAGCGTGACGCGGGTCTCTGGCAGGGCGTCTGGTCGCCCGAGGACCTGCCGGAACTCGCCGAGCGGTACGCGGCGAAGTGCGCTCTGCCGCAGCTCGCCCAGCAGGCGCGCGATCTGCTGACCGGTGACGAAGGCCTGGCCGATCTTTCGCCGCTACGGGATCTTTACCACCGCTCGGCGACTCTCGCGGCGGGCGTGGAGGAGCTTGAGAGCATCGACACCCAGGCCCTGCGGCTGGGTATCGAGGACCTGGCCGCTGAGTATCCCGAGGCCTACCAGCCGACCGAGCTCCTCGACCGGCTGTCCGATCTCGATTCCGAGCGCGAGGCCATCCTGGCCGACCCCGCTGACCTGGAGGCGGCCGAGACCGCGGCAGGGGTCGCGGAAGCGCTTGTCGAGCTGCGGTATGCGGCCCTCGTGGAGAGCAATCCCGCCATAGACTTCGAGGAGATCCTCTTCGTGCGGCGGCGAGGCAACCTGGGGCTGCCGCAGAACTGGCAGGGCAACTCGTCCATCGCCAAGACCGGATACGACAACGAGCTGGCCCTGCTGCCTCTGGGTGGCGAGCCGCGCACCCTGTACCGCCCGGGCGCCGGTGAGTTCGTGGGCGATCTGGACCTGCACTGGGATGCCGAACGGCTGCTCTTCTCCATGCCGCGCGATGGTAGGTGGCAGGTGTTCGAGATATCGCCGTCGGATGGGCAGCTCAGGATGATCACTCCTGCCGAGCCGGCCGACATCGAGAACTTCGACGCCTGCTACCTCCCCGACGGCCGGATCATCTTCTGCAGCACCGCCTGTTACCAGGGCGTGCCGTGTGTGGCAGGCGGCGACTGGGTTTCGCTGCTCTATCTGCTCGACCCGGCGACGGGCGACATCCGGCAGCTCACCTTCGACCAGGATCACTCCTGGGACCCCACCGTTCTGCCCGATGGCCGGGTGCTCTACACGCGCTGGGAGTATACGGATACGCCCCACTACTTCACCCGGCTGCTCTTCGCCATGAACCCCGACGGCACGGCCCAGATGAGCCTCTATGGCACCAACTCCTACTGGCCCAACTCCATGTTCTACGCCCGGCCCATGCCCGGCTCGGATTCCGCGCTGGCGGCGATCATCTCGGGACATCACGGCGTGGCCCGCGAGGGTGAGCTGATCCTCCTGGATCCAGGCAAGGGCGAGCGCGAAGCCGGCGGCGTGGTGCAGCGCATTCCCGGCAGAGGCGAGACGGTCCCGCCGATCATCGAGGACCAGCTCGTGGCCAGCTCGTGGCCGCGGTTCCTCCACCCCTGCCCCATCGACGAAGACCGCATGCTCGTCTCCTGCCGGCCCACGCCCCAGTCGCCTTGGGGCATCTATCTGGCCGATCGGTTCGACAACCTGGTCTTGCTGTATGAGGATCCAACCCACGCATGCCTGGAGCCCATCGCCCTGAAGCCACGGCCGCTTCCCCGGGTCGTCCCCGATCGCGCCAGGCCGGGCGAGAGCCACGCCACCATCTACCTCCAGGACATCTACGAAGGCGACGGCCTGGCTGGCGTGCCCCGGGGTACCGTCAAATCGCTTCGGGTCTTCGAGTACCAATACGCTTACCCCAACATGGGTGGGCATATCCACATAGGGGTCGATGGCCCGTGGGACGTGCACCGAATTCTGGGCACTGTGCCCGTGGCCGATGACGGCTCGGCGCTGTTCGAGGTGCCGGCCAACAAGCCGCTGGCGGTCCAGCCCCTGGACTCCGAGGGCCAGTCGCTCCAGGTTATGCGGAGCTGGTTTACGGCCATGCCCGGTGAGAACCTCTCCTGCGTCGGCTGCCACGAATCCCATGGCACCGTGCCCGCGGGCGGCTACGGCGCGGCCTCGCCGAAAGTGCCGCTGGAGATCGAGCCATGGCACGGACCGGAGCGCGGGTTCAGCTTCCGTCGGGAGGTCCAGCCGGTCCTGGATGCCTACTGCGTGAGCTGCCATGATGGCGACTCCGCCCTGAACCTCACCGACCGCCCCGACAGCGAGGGATGGAGCGGCTTCACTCCGTCCTACCTCGCCCTGCACCCCTTCGTACGGAGGCCGGGCCCGGAGAGTGACTACCACCTCCAGAATCCCGGCGAGTTCCATGCCGACACCAGCGAGCTGGTCCAGCTCCTCGCCAAGGGGCACCACGGCGTCGACCTAGCCCCCGAGGCATGGGACCGGCTGATCACATGGATCGATCTGAACGTCCCCTGCCACGGCACATGGAGCGAGCATCGACCCATCCCCGGTGACCACCATCAGCGCCGGATCGCCCACCGCAAGGCCTTCGTCGGCGACGCTACCGATCCCGAGGCCGTGCCCGACGTGCCCCGGCCCCGCTTCCAGCAGGCGACCGCAGCAGCGCCGCCTCCGCCCACGGAGCCGCCCCAGGTGGACGGGTGGCCCTTCACGCGCGAACGGGCCGAAGCGATGGCCGCGGAGCAGCCCGAGCGAGAGCTGGTGCTGGACTTGGGCGAGGGCGTTACCCTGGAGCTGCTTCGGGTGCCGGCGGGGCGCTACGTCATGGGCGACTCCCACGGCACGCCCGATGAGCCGCGCCGCGAGGTGGGCATCGAGGAGGGCTTCTGGATGGGCCGGTTCGAGGTGACCAATGCCCAGTTCGCCCGCTTCGACCCCACCCATGACAGCGGCTACATCTCCGAGACAAACAAGGACCAGATCCGCCGGGGCGTACCCGTCAATGGTCCGCACCAGCCCGTGGTGCGCGTTTCATATGAGGAGGCCATGGCCTTCTGCCAGTGGCTCTCCGACCGGACGGGCCGCGAGGTCACCTTGCCCACGGAAGCTCAATGGGAGTGGGCGTGCCGGGCAGGCTCGGAGCGGGCCTTCCCTTGGGGCGGCGCCGGGGACGACTTCTCGGCCTACGCGAACCTGGCCGATCACAGCGTTGCCCGCCTGGCCCGCCGCGACTCCCCTCCATGGATGCCCAGGGTGGACTCCGTGGACGACGGCGCCTTGGTCACCGTCGATGTGGGACGGTACTCGCCCAACCCCTGGGGGCTCTACGACATCATCGGGAACGCCCGGGAGTGGACCCGCTCCACCTATGCTCCTGGCGAGCCGGCCGACGGGGCCGAGCCACCGGCGGGCAAGGCGGTAGTGCGGGGCGGCTCCTGGTACGACCGCCCGAACCGAGCCCGTGCCGGGTTCCGCTGGGGCTACCCCACCTGGCGCCGGGTGTTTGATGTAGGGTTCCGGGTCGTGGTGACAGAGCGCTAGCCGGCGGGGTTTTCGTCTCATGTCGCATCCGTCACTGTGGAAGGCACCCTCTGTGCAGTGAAGTGGGTGAATCTAGGAGGCGGCAATATGCGCGTGAGATGGACGCTCTTCGGGCTCTTCGGACTGCTGCTGTGCCTGGCGCTGATCCTCTCGGCCGGCTGTGCCGGCGGGCTCCCTGGCGTTGACGAGGATCCAGCCGACGGCAGCCCGGGCGATAACACACCGGTAGACGATCCGCCCGCCGATGACCCGCCCGACGGCGGCTCCTCGGGCGGGAGCTCCTGTGTCGACATCCCCGGCGGAACCACGTACCTGAGCCACGTGCTGCTCGATGGCACCGACGTCCTGCGGTTCACCAAGAGCACCATCACCGTCTCGATGGACACCACCAACACCCCGACGGGCTGGAAGCCCGAGTACGCCCAATATGTGCGCGATTCCATGGCCGCGTGGCAGACCGGCAGCCGGGGTGCCTACTCCTTCCAGGAGGTCTCCTCGGGCGCCGACATCACCATATCGTGGGTCGACAGCCTGGGCGACGATACCACGGGCATCACCGAGCATGTCATCGTGGGAGAAGAGTTCTTCGCGCCGCTGATGAAGATGGCCATGGACGCCTCGGGCGGCCGGCTGCCGGACTCGGAGATCGAGGCCACGACCATCCATGAGTTCGGCCATGCCCTGGGCATGATGGGCCACAGCCCCAACGTCAGCGACGTGATGTGGGCCAGCTCCACCGCCCTGAGCCTGACGGCCAATGACCAGCAGACCCTGCTGGATCTCTACTGCCGTCCCGCCGACATCACCCAGTCCCTCGCCCGGACCCGGGCCGTGCCCGAGGGCGCCCGGATCATCCGCCAGGAGCGGCATCTGGGCGGCTGCTGCGAGGCCCATGTCGTGGACGTGCACTGAGACCGCGCAGTGGCTCCAATGAGTCTTCACTAGATAGTGCGGCTCGGTAGCTCTAGGGGGGCGAGAGGGCGTGCCTCGGAAGTGACTTCCGATGCCTGCCCTACCCCCCCAAAAGCTCCTCGTAGGTCCCGCCGAGGTGCTCGATGGCGGCAGGGCCCGCGGTGAGGGCGAACTTGCACAGCACCGTGCTATGGCCTTCGTGGTAGGCGTGGGCTCGCACCCACACACCGCGCTCAACGCATCGGCGATGAAGCTCCAGGGCGTCGTTCACCTTGGCGAGCTTCAGGCCACAGAGGTGGCCATCACCATGGACCGCGTCGATGCGATCGGGGAACTTGTCCTTCACCCGATGGGCCATGGCGGTGATGGACTCGGCCGCGGCGCCGATACGCTCGGCATCCTGCTCGATCATGGCGATGGAGTGCAGGGCGATCATCGCCGCCAGGGGCGCGTTGCCGTTGGTGCTGATGGCGTCGTACTGGGCCAGCACGTCCAGGGGGCGCTTGTAGATCACCGCCGACAGCGGGTGCAGGCCGGCGGCCATTCCCTTGCCGCAGATCACCAGGTCCGGCGTGATCCCCCACCGCCTGTAGTGGAAGAAGCCCGGCTCCCAGAAGCCCGTCTGGATCTCGTCGACGGCCAGCAGGGCATCGGCCTCGTCGCAAAGCTCCCTGATGCGCCGCATGTAGCCTGTCTCGACCAGGATGGCCTCCCGGTTCATCATCACTGGCTCGCACATGAAGCCCATGATCCGCGGGCCGAACCGGGCGAAGGGCTCTTCGGCAGCCTGCACGTCATTGGGTTCCAGGGTCACGAACTCGGCCCCGGCGACCACACCCGTCCACATGCCCCGCATGCTCTGAGCGAAGATGTCCGTGCCGTGATAGTTGCCCTCCAGGGCGATGACCACCGGGGGATCGGAGCGCGCCTCACGGTGCCGGGCGAGCATGATCTTCAGCGCCGTCGAGCAGGCCACCGATCCGGTGCAGATCCCCAGCAGAACCGTGTCCAGTCCGCCCGGCACGCTGCAGCCCGACGCGTCGCACTCGGCGATGCCCTGGAGGCCCGGGTTGCACAGCTCGACGAGCTTGTACGAGAGGCGCTTGACCGTGGCGCCGGGGATGTTCGAGTGGGCGTCCCAGAGGATGCCCAGCCGCTCGGCCTCGGCCAGGGCGGCGGTCAGGACGGGGTGGCGGTAGCCCCACGTCATCTGGTAGTGGCCGCCCGTGCAATCGAGGAACAGCCGCCGCTGCTCGGTGATGAAGAAATGGCCTAGGCCCGTCAGGACATCGTCGGGCGCCCCCGGCTTGCGTCCACCGTACGAGGCTTGGAAGACATCCTTGGTTAGGTGATCGACACGCGGGATCTCGTCGATGGTCTGCCCGACCCGGCTCAGCAGCTCCTCTTCAGTGTGAGACTCCAGGAACTCCCTTGCGGCGTCGATGGCGGCGAGGATCTCCTGGCCCCTGGGGCCTAGCAGGGCGGCCCCGCTCAGGGGGCCCGGACCGTCTGGGATCACGGATGAGGTTCCTTTCGATTGAGGCTGGATGCGCTACCCGGCCACGCTTCGCTGAGCGTACACCGTAGCCACGGCATTGAGGAAGTAGTAGCAGTAGTCGTAGTCAGAGGGCCGATCCAGCGGGATCCTCATCTTCCGGGCCAGGGCCCCCGCCGTCTGCCAGCACAGGTGCTGAGCAATGGCCGGCTGGCGGGGTCCGAGATCGGGCAGCCGCCTCAGGAGCCGAAGCACGTACTCGTACTCATCCTGCTCCACCGCCGACACCGATGCCCGGACCGAGTCCTTCAGGGAGTCGGGCAGGGGGAGGGACTGGAGGTCGATGAGCACATGCTCCGGGACCTGGTCCCGCTCCTGGACGACCACGTAGGTGCCCGCGGCCATATCGCCGAGCCGCTGGTAGCGGGCCGAGAGCAACGTGACCAGGGCTCCCAGGCCGTAGAAGGTGGGGAAGAAGTCCACCCACCGGAGCAGATTGCGGATCGCCGACGCCAGGAAGTCCACGCTGCTGCCGTCGCGTTTGATGACCCGTATGCCCAGCTTGCGCTTGCCCAGGCTCTGCCCATTCATGCGCAGCTCGGAGATGATGAAGTACGCCGACCATACGAAGAAGATGGCGATGATGGTGATGGCGATGAAGGTCCCGCCCACATCGGCCAGGCCGCCTTGCCACAGGACGAGCCCGGCGATGGCGAGCAGGCCGACCACCAGAGTCAGGCCCACCTGCACCAGGATGTCCAACGCCGTCGCCAGGGCCCGGCGCCCCAGGCCCGCGAGCTGGAAGGTCACGACTACGTGGTCGGGGGTCTCCAGCTCTACCGTCGGATGTAGTAGGTCCTTCGCCATGGGCGTCGCTCCTAGTCCGCCTCCACGCGGCGCTCGAACTCCCGTAGCGCCGATACCAGACGATCCTGGCGCACGGCAGTGGTGATGTCGTGCCGAGTTTTTTCGATGACTCCGCGCACCGTGTCGAGCCGGCGCTTGAGACCCTCCAGGATGGCGTCGGGGTAGTCGAAGGTCACCAGGATGGCGTAGATGTCGTCCATCCGGCCGAGGATGTCCTCGGCCAGGTCGATGTCGTCGTGCCTGAGCCGGTCGACGACGAACCGGCGGATCTCCATGGCGCCCTCGGCCAGACCATTCAGGTAGGGTGCGGGCGGCGAGCCAAGCTCGTCCGGGGTGGGGATCGGCCGGCCGGTGGCCAGGCATAGCGTCACCCATGCCTCCACGTGCTCCTTCTCGCCATCGGAGACGAAGGGTGCCTTGACGATCTTCGGCTGGTCGGCGATGGCGGCCCGGAAGGCCGTCAGCTCCTCGGCGTGGCCGCGCATGGCCTCCTCGGCCTCCTCGTACCGCTTCTGGTGGATCAGCCGGATCGCCGACGCGCTCTTGCGAACCAGCTCCCGGCTGAAGCTCAGGGCGCGCTCCCGGGCCTGGTCCTCCAGATCCAGCTCATGGCGGATGCTCTCCGCGGCCCGCTCCAGGGGGTCACTCATGGGGGCCCCTCCTGTTCATCATGATCGACCTCGCCCGTCCAGAACACGGCTTGCGCCACGGCGTAGTCTCGAGAGTGGGAGATGCTGAGCATGATCGTCCCGCCGGCCACGGCCTCGACGGCCCGGCCCGAGAGCACCGCCGTGGGCTTGCCCAGCTCGTTGTTCATCACGGCGACCTCGCGCCAGCCCAGTGACCGTCCCAGGGCCTTCGCCACGGCTTCCTTGGCCGCGAACCGACCGGCGAAGTGTGCGTACCTCGAGCCCGGCCGGGCTTCGCAGTAACGGACCTCTTCGGGGGTGAAAAGTCGCGTGAGTAGGCTGGGGCGACGGGTCAGGGCCCGCTCGACCCGCTCGATCTCCACGATGTCCACTCCCACGCCGCGGATCATGGCTCCCGGCCCTCTCCCAGCAAGGCTCCCACCCTTACTCGTCCCAGACGGTCACCCGCCGGGTGGCGACGCGTAGGCCGCCGGCCGAGATGGTGTAGGGCCGGATGTCCGTGCTGTGACCGCTGCCCCTGGACTTGAGCACGTAGATGCCCTGGCGGATCTCGCCCCGAGTCGACATGTGGCAGAGCCCCACGATGCTATCCACGATACCGCCTATGGGGGTGCTGGCGGGCTCGCCCGGATCCTCGGCTCGGCCCACACCGCCCAGGAGCATGGCCGTTACGCCCCGGGCGTACAGCCGATGCACCAGGTTGAAGATGAACTGCTCGTACCGGGCGTCATCGTTGAAGGCGCTCTCGATCTCCCGGGTCGAGTCGAGCACGACCCGGGAGATTCCGCCATCCTCGGCGGCCTCCAGAATGCCATCCAGCACCTGGTACGGGTTGATCGCCGCGGGATGGGGGCAGTCGAATCGTATCGTGGCATCGCCGTCGGCGCTGAGCGGGATCTCGAGGGATCGGGCCAGCCGGTTCAGCTTGGCCGTGCCGCTACGCAGGGAGGTGTAAAGCCCCGACTCCCCGGCGGCCATTCCGTCGGCCAGGAACTGAAGCCCGATGGCCGTCTTGCCCACACCCGAGGGGCCGGCTACCAGAGTGGTGAAGCCGCGGTAGAGCCCGCCGGCGAGCATCTCGTCCAGCCCCGGCACGCCGCTGGGAATCCGCTCCAGAGCCCGGTCCGGCGGCTCGCCCGAGAACTCGGCGGGATCGAAGTTGGGATACACCTTGATGCCACCCGGGCCGATGTCGAAGACATGCTTGCCCGCCAGGAAGTCCTGGCCCCGAGCCTTGATGACCTCCAGGTACCGGGCCCGCCGGGTCGCGTCCACGTGCTCATAGGAAAGCCGGAGGGCGGCATCGGAGGCGTACTGCTCGAAGGAGACCTCCTCACCCAGACCCAGTCCCGTTCGGACCCTCACCTCTCGCGTGAGAAGGGACGTGAGCCCCGTGCGCCGCAGCATGTTGATGAGAGCGTTGAAGACCTCCCGGCGCTCGGAGTCGGCGCCGTAGAGACGGGCGAAGTGGGAGACGGAGTCGATCACGATCCGCTTGGCGCCCATCTCGCGCACCATGTCGCCGATGAGCCCCCCAGCGCCGGCCATCTCCTGCTGAAACACCGCGGGTGAGGTGGGGATGATCCGGATCTTGCCATCGTCGATCAGCGACTGGAGGTCCCAGCCCAGGGACTGGGCATCCCGGATCATCTGATGGGAGAACTCCTCGAAGGTGACGACGAGACCCGGCTCGTCGTAGTCGGTGGCCCCGGCGTAGACGAACTGGAGGCCGAGGTTCGTCTTGCCAGCTCCGGGAGTGCCCTCGACGAGTACCGCGTTGCCGCGGTTGAACCCGCCCTTGAGGACTTGGTCGAGTCCGGGGATACCTGTGGCGACCCGGTTCACGCGTCGCTCCCTCCTTGCTCCTCCTGAAGGCCCGACGCCGGGCGATAGGAGTCGCCCAGGCTGCCTACCCGTTCCAGAAGCGCACTCACCGCGCCGGTCTTCCGTAGTCGGAAGATGGCCAACGAGCCGGTGCCCACGCTCTCCAGGATACCGGCTCCACTGAGCTGGGTCAGGGCGCCCTCCAGGTCGGCACCGAAGTAACCGATACGAAGGCCGATGCCCTCGGGGCAGTCCACCGCATCAGGGCTATTGGCGAACAGCCGCATGATGTCCAGCTTGAGTTGGCTGTCAACGGCGCCTTCGAGGGGATTCGTGCTCTCCTCCGCCGCCATCTGGCGCCACCCCCCCATCATCGCGGGCAACCCAGGGCTGGTTCGCTCTCCGAAGCCGCATGCCATGCTTCGCGCGGGCGCGCCGGCCCACCTGCCCACCGCGAGTCGAGGGATGGGGATTACCGATAGCCCTTCTGCCAGAGGAGGGAGTACGTGCGGACGACCTTGTTGACGTACGGAGGGGTCTCACTATTCTGCGGGATACCCCCGGCTCGATCCACCGCCCCGGGGCCCGCGTTGTAAGCCGCCAGGGCGAGCTGAAGTTGCACACTCCAGCCACGGTCTTGGTAACGCCGCAGCATGTCCGCCAGGTACTTGGTCCCGCCGTGAACGTTCTGGCGAATCTCGTACGGGCTGGTCACGCCCAGACCCGAAGCCGTACCGGGCATCAACTGACATAGGCCCATGGCACCGGCGTGGGACTTGCACAGGGGACGGTAGCTGCTCTCGGCGTAGATCAGGGAGGCCATGAGAGGACGAGGCACCCCGTACCGGGCGCACGCCTCGAAGAGGGCCGAGGCGACGGCCTGTGCCTCGCCGGTGGTGAGGGAAGGGTTGAAGTACCGAGCCAGGTTACAGTACGCGGCGTACTGAGCGACCTGATCGCCCTGGAGCGCCGCCCCAGAGGGAGTCGCCGCCGATCCGTGGGACCAGCCGTGCCCCGTATAGGCGGGCTGCTGCGGCCGGGGCGCCCCATAGTAAGGAAGGCCCGTGAGCTGGTCCGTACCATAGTAGGAGCTGCTTCCGCCAGGCATGGCCCGGATGGTCCTACGGCCGCCGGCCACGTTGGGGTCGGAGCCCGGCTGCGGCGTGCCCAAGGTCGGCTGCCCCCCGGGAGCCAGGGTGCCGCCCGGGTTTCCCCCAAACATTGACTCCGGCGCCCATGCAAGCGCCTGAAGCGGAGCCGTGGGCGGGCCCTGAAGCGGAGCGGGTACGACCGCCCGCAAGCGCATCCCCTTGGTCAGCAAGCGGTGGTTCCATGTATGTAGCGATAGGGTCGAGCCGCAGTCCGAGGCAAGGGAGGCATAGACGAGACGGCTGTCCTCAGCGGGGACCACATCGCGAACCCACCCGCTGACCCGTACGGCTCGGGTGGTGCTGAACCGGTCGGGGGCCGCAGCCACCGATGAGAAGGTGATCAGGGGATTGACCGTCTGGTCGCGCTCGACCTCGCGGACCCAGTCGCGAAGCTGAGCTCCCGCATCCTGGGCCATCGCAGGGATGACGAGCACCATGAGGCCGATCAGCAGGGCCGGTAGCGGACGTATCGATCTTGGCACCGACGTCACTCCCACTCACTGAGGAGATGGCACGCGCCCGGTACAGCAAGCGCGGCGCCTCACGGCGCCGCGCGGTATGTGGAATTGGTAGCCCCAAGGGGAGTCGAACCCCTGTTACCGGGATGAGAACCCGGCGTCCTAGACCACTAGACGATGGGGCCACGCTCAAGGCGCCTATGCTAACGAGATGTATTCGCCCTGTCAACCGATCGAATCCTCCTCCGGGGGAAGAGGATTCCGTGGGCGCCATGCTCATCGCCACCAACCACTCCCCGCCTCCCAGGGTTCATTCGGGCCCATGGCGGCCGAGGTCTCGGCGCCTTGAGAGTCAAGCCTGGGTCGGGCTGAATCGGCCGAAAGCAAAAAACACCTTGCACGTCATCGCCATTCAGGTATACTGCTACCGGATTAGGCTAGCGGAGCGATCGTGGCCCCGATGGCCTGGATGGGATGGATCGCTTTGATTCCAGGAGCTCGTGTCCGCGCAGGCTTGATTCGTGATGACCTTGACAAATCCGCGCTCCTTGCCGATCATACTGAACGTTGGGGTGTCAAGCGCGACCATGTGCTGACACCACCGTTTGGAGTCTGGATGCCCGTCTTGACCGTGCCAGCGGCACAAGGCAGGCGAGAGTATTCGAAAGACGATTGTGCATTTGGTGTCTGGTGAGGGGGGATATGGCCTACCAGGAATCCGTGCACTCAGAAGCGTTCCGGCGTGCGCATTCACGCCGACTAGGGCCGGGACAGGCCCGGGTGAGTATCCTACAAGAAGGCCTACTGGTGTCGGCCTGATACGCTCAAACTGTCCCAATAAAACCCGTAGGTGGGGAAACCCTCTGATGAACAAGAAACTTCTGTTCGGCATTGCTTTGCTTGTGGTTGCCTTTGTGGTGCCGCAAGCGTCCGCGAGTATCGACTACAGCAAGTACCGCTTCTGGGGCGAGAAGGACGGCTTCGGAACCTGGCATACCGACGGCTGGGGCGACATCTACTACAGCGACGACACTATGGAGACCGTCGAAGCTGACCCGACCGCCGGCGTCAACGCCAACCCTGATGGCCCCTTCGCTCCGGCGAAGGGCCCCCATGCGGGCGGCGACTTCAACCAGGAGCCCGTTGCCAACTTCACCATCAACCTACCCAACTCGCCCGAGCCCGCCAACTTCAAGATCGTCGAAGCCTGGTGGTGGCTGAACTACGACTCCGCCCAGGACCCGAGCGGTCGCAACGTCTCCGTCGCCCTCAAGGCCCCGGCCAGCGTTGGCGGCGAGAGCACCTACATCAACACCTTGGTTGCGCCGACGATGATCGGTGAGGCTTACATCGACGACCTGAACAACATGGCCCTGTCGCCCACCGGCGACCTCGGCGGCGACCCGCCCTACCTCCACATGGACAACGAGGACGAGTGGCTCTACAGCCTCTTCGGGACCGATGGCCCCGACGGTGGCGACCGGCTGCCCGTCTACTACGCCAAGTGGTATGTGGACCCCCAGGTCCATAACGAGTGGCTCGTGTGGCAGGGCGAGAACGGCTTCGACTGGACCGCCTGCAATGGCAGCCAGTTCTACGTCGAGAGCACCTGCGTCCCTGGCCTGCCGGCCATCGCCCTCATCGGCGTTCCGCCGGTCATTGGCGCGCTGTTCCGTAAGATCCGCCGCCGGTAGATCGATACCCACGCGGTAAGCTAAGCAACAGCCGAGGCGCCTCCTTCGGGAGGCGCCTCTTTTCTTGTACTCCCGCCCACTCGGGCCTGGCTCACACGCCGCGCACGTACGATCCCCCAGGCAAGGCTCTTACCAAGTCCCTCGCGGCGAGCAGAGTCAGCGCGGTGGCCAGGGCAGCCGCCGAGAGACCGCATCGGTCAGCAAGCTCATCCCGGTGGCACGGCCGATGGGAGAGGGCATCGAACACCACGCGCTCGTCCCCCGACAGGCTCTCCAGATCCAGGCTGGCGACGCGCGCCGTCTCGGGATCGATTCCCAGGATCCGCAGTGCACCCTCGGCGCCATCCACCACATGGGCGCCGTCCTGGATGAGCTGGTGGCTACCGCGGTTGAAGGGATCGCGGATCGACCCCGGCACCGCTGCGACCTCCCGGCCCAGGTCGGCGGCCCACCGTGCCGTAATGAGTGCGCCCGAGTTCTCCCGAGCCCCGGCTACGATGGTCATCAGGGCAAGTGCCGCGATCACCCGGTTCCGGCTGTGGAAGACGTCCCGGCTGGGCCTCGACCCCGGCGGAAACTCGGTGAGGGCCGCTCCCCCGCTCTCCACGATGCGTCCCCGCAGCTCGGCGTTGCGTTGGGGGTAGTCCACATCCAGCCCGCAGGCCAGCACCGCCACCGTGCTTCCTTGGGCTTCCAGGCAGCCTCGGTGAGCGGCGGTGTCTATCCCCAGCGCCAGTCCGCTGACCACGGTGCAGCCCGCCTTGGCCAGGCCCGCCGCCAGCTCCCTCGCGACCTCCAGGCCATAGGAATGGGACTGCCGAGAGCCGACGATTGCTACGCTACGCCGGGCCAGGGACTCGGCCGAGCCGAGAAGGAACAGACACACGGGGGGACGCTCCAGATCCCGAAGACCTGACGGGTACGCGGAATCCCAATACGAGACCGCCCTGCCGCCGAATCCCGCGAGGCTTCGCGTCTCCGCGTCCACCGAGCAGGCCAGGACCCCTTCGACAACGGTACGCGCCGGCCCAGAGAGGCCGTCCAGGGCTTCCTCGCGCTCCGGGGGCGAGGCATCCAGAAAGGCCTCGGGGCCACCCAATCGCTCGATGGCCGGCACCAGCGGCCTGCTCAGCCGCTGGGCAAGGATGCTGAGCCGGATCCACTGAGAAGCATCCATGGGCCCCCGCCAATCCTGCCGGCTTCCCGGCAACCGGGAGTATACGTCACCCTCGCCCTCAGCCCAAGGCGGAGCCGCGCTTCCCGCCACCGTCGACCCGTGCTACAGTTTGGGGCTGGCCCTGAGCGACGGGCCGGCCGACGAGCCACGACACCTCCCAGGAAAGGAGCCATGAGGATGCCGGATCTCATTGACGAGCTAAGCTGGCGCGGCCTACTCAGCCAGTGCACCGACGAAGAGGGCCTCCGCGCCTATCTCCGGGAAGGGGGCGCCCCCGTCTACTGCGGCTTCGATCCCACCGCCGCGAGCCTGCATCTCGGCAATCTGGTGCCCATCGTGGCTCTGGCCCACGCCCAGAGGCATGGGCTCATCCCCGTTGTGGTCATGGGCGGAGGAACGGGCATGATCGGCGATCCCTCGGGTAAGGACGCCGAGCGCAGCCTGATGACCACCGAGGAGATCGAGGCCAACGTGGCGGCCCAGCAAGCCCAGCTTCGCCGGTTCTTCGCCGACTCGGGCGCCAATGCCGCCATATTCCGCAACAACGCCCAGTGGATCGAGCCCCTGACCTGCGTCGAGCTGCTTCGCGATGTGGGCAAGCACTTCTCGGTCAACGCCATGATCGCCAAGGAGTCCGTCAAGCGGCGCCTGGATAGCCGCGAGCAGGGCATCTCGTACACCGAGTTCTCCTACATGGTGCTTCAGGCTTTCGACTTCCTTAAGCTCTACGAGGCCCACAAGTGCCGCATCCAGCTCGGCGGCAGCGACCAGTGGGGGAACATCACCGCGGGCATCGACCTCATCCGCCGGGTCCACGGCGAGGAGGCCTACGGCCTGACCCTCCCCTTGCTCACCACGGCCACGGGCGAGAAGTTCGGGAAGTCGGCGGGCAACGCCATCTGGCTCGATCCGAAGATGACCTCACCCTTCGCCATGTACCAGCACCTGATCCGCACCGATGACCGGGATGCGGTGAAGTTCCTGAGTTACTTCACCTTCTTGGAGCGGGAAGAGATCGAGGACCTGGCCGCCGTTCACGAGGACAGCCCGGAGCTGCGCGAGCCTCAGCGCGCCCTGGCCCGGGAGCTGACCCGGTGGATTCATGGGGCCGACGAGATGCGGAAGGCGGAGAAGGCCACCGAGGCCCTGTACGGCGGAAGCCTGGACGAGCTGGGCGACGACGAGCTGCGGGAGATCTTCGCCGACGTGCCATCGGTCGAGGTGCCTACGGACCGCCTGGCGGGCGAGGGCCTGCCCTTGGTCGATCTGCTTGTCGAGTCGGGTGTGGCCAAATCCAAGGGCGCCGCCCGGCGTCTGATCGAGAGCGGCGGGGCGTACGTGAACAACGAGCGCGCCGGCGACATCGCCCTGGTCCTCGGCACCGATGCCCTGGGCGGCCGGAAGACCCTGGTGCTCCGCTCGGGGAAGAGGAACTACACGCTGGTGAGGTTTGTGTAGCGGCTATCACCAGTGGGAGCGACGTGAGCAGATGCACGAATGGCAGCCGATAACCGATCTGCCCGAGAATTGGGGGGACCTCCGTGTGGGCGGCGTGGTGGCCCTTGCCGCCATATGGGCGCGGCGGCATGAATGGCTTCGGGAACGGGGCGCCGACCTACACGCCCTGGATGAAGTGTGCATGGAGTGGGCGGTGGAAACCGGCCAGATCGAAGGCGTCTACAGCCTGGGTCGGGGGATCACTCAGTCCTTCCTCGCGCGCGGCATTCTCCCCGATGTGGTCGGGCGTCCGTCACAAGGCCGAAGCCAGCAGGAGATTGCGGCGATAGTGCGGGACCATCGGGAGACCCTCGATCACCTCTTCGACTTCGTGGCCCAGCGGCGAGAGCTGACCGTTGGCTACGTTCGCGAGCTGCATGCCGCGTTGACTCGGAGCCAATCGTCGTATACTGCCTACGACTCGCACGGCCAACCCGTCGAGACGCCACTCCACCATGGCAAGTGGAAGACCCAGGAGAACAACCCCTCGCGACCGGATACGGGGCAAGTCCTGATGCGGTACTGCCCGCCGGTGCACGTTGCTCAGGAGATGGACAACCTCATCGGATGGCACCAGGAGCACGTCGCGGACGAGATCCCTCCTGAGGTCGAAGCCGCGTGGCTGCACCATCGCTTCACCCTTATCCATCCCTTCGAGGACGGCAACGGCCGCGTCGCCAGGGCGTTGGCGACTCTCGTGTTCCTCCGCGCCCAGTGGGCGCCGCTCGTGGTGACCCGCGACGATCGAGCGGACTATCTGGCGGCTCTTGAGGCGGCCGATGCAGGGCAGCTGGCACTGTTCGTTGATGTCCTGGCCGGACTGCAGCAGCGGCTGCTCGACCGCTTGCTGGCCGGCACAACCGGATACCTGACGCCCGAACAGAGGCTGGAGGAGAGATTGGACGTGGCCGCCGCGCGCCTGGAACTGCAGGGCCGGGGCCTCGGCAATGCACGCGGCGAGATGGACCGGTTGTCTCGAACGCTAGCCAAGTGGGCCGCCCCAGTTGCGCGTTCGCTAGTGAAGACTGCTCAGAGGCGGCTGGGCAGCGAGGTGGCTGTCACTGGTTCCCACGTTGAGCACGGGCCAAGCACCACCGGCGCCCTGGCACTAGGCGACCCCAGCACTCGGCAGATCCTTCCCGACGGCTATAGCGTGTCACTCAGGGCGGGAAGTGCGGCGGCCGACCTGCTTCTCGTATCGTACGGGGTGAGTAGCCAGCCATCAACGCGCTTCGCTGCCTTGGTCGCGGCCATACCCGGCGTCGAGCCGTGGGACCATCCCGCCTACGATCCTGTCTTCCAACACTGGCTCGGCGAACCCGAAGACGAGGTACAGGACCGCTTCGAGGAGTGGTTCCAGGAGGCCCTGCTCTGGGGATTGGATCAGTGGATCGCCCAGCTATGAGCCTCCGCACCCAGATCAGAGAATGGGCCGCTTCGGCCACCAAGGAGCTCGACAAGCCCAAGACGCCCCGGCGCAGGGCGTTGTTCCTCGCCGCCCGGCTGATCGTCATCGCTCTGGTCATCTACGGCATCAGCCGCCATGTGGGCAGCATGTCCGGTGAGATCAACTGGTACGCCCTCGAGATCCACTGGGGATGGCTGGCCTTGTCGGCGGGATGCTATCTCGCCGCCCAGCTCGCCCTCGCCCTCTTCTACCGCCTCGTGGTGCGCGACATGGGCGGCCAGCCGGAGCCGGGCCGCGCCGCCTGCGCCTACCTGGTCAGCCAGCTCGGCAAGTACCTCCCCGGCAAGGCCATGGTCATCGTCATCCGGGCGGGGATGCTCAGAGGCCGCGGCGTGCGCGCCTCCACGGCGGCCTTCGCCACGTTCTTCGAGACACCCACCTACCTGGGCGCCGGGGCCGCCATCGCGTGCGGGGTGCTCGCCTCGGGCTTCGGCCAGGAGATCGCGGGCCGCAACATGCTCCTGGCGGCCTCGGGCGGACTGGCGGTGGTGCTCGGGGTGCTCATGTCCCCTTGGGTCTTCCGCTGGATCCTGAACATGGTCTCGCTTCCCTTCCGCGCCGAGGGCGAAGAGCCCCCCGCCGTGGGCTGGCGGACCCGAGCCATCCTCGTGCCCCTGCTGCTCATCGTCTGGTGCTTTGTGGGGGCCAGCGCCGTGACGTGCGTCGATGCCGTCTCCCCCGAGCCCGTCCCCCTGATCCAGTGGCCTCTGCTCCTGGCCGCGACGGCCCTGGCCATGGCCGCGGGGTTCGCCGTCGTCGTCATGCCCGGTGGACTCGGTGTGCGCGAATGGGTCATCATGGAGGTCCTCTCGCCCGCCTTGGGGCCCGAGGTCGCCGTGTTCGCCGCCATCGGCCTGCGGCTGATCTGGCTGGCCGTCGAGCTGATCGCATCGGGCGTGACCTACGGAGTGGTCGAAGCATGGAACCGGCGCGATCCAGCTCGGAGGGAGCCCACTTGATCAGTTTCGTGATCCCAGCCAAGGACGAGGCCGAGAGCCTCCCACGCCTCCACGGCGAGCTGGCCGCCGTCGCCGACACCCAGGACCTCGAAGTCGAGATCGTCTTCATCGACGACGGAAGCACCGACGGCACCTGGGATGCGATCCAGGCCATCTCAGCCAGTGACCCCAGGGTGCGGGGCATCCGCTTCCGCCGCAACTTCGGCAAAGCCGCTGGGCTATCGGCGGGCTTCGCCGAGGCCCGAGGCCAGATCATCTTCACCATGGACGCCGACCTCCAGGATGACCCCGCTGAGGTGCCCCGGTTCCTGGAGGCCCTGGATGGCGGACTGGACGTGGTAAGCGGCTGGAAGCGCACTCGCCACGATCCGTGGCACAAAGTCCTGCCCAGCCGGGCCTGGAATGCCATGGTGAGCTGGGCCACGGGGGTCTCCCTCCATGACCACAACTGTGGCTTCAAAGCCTACCGCCGCGCCGTTATCGAAGAGGTGGACGTGTACGGGGAGTTCCACCGATACATCCCTCCCCTCGCCCGGGCTCGCGGGTTCCGCGTGGGCGAAGTGGAAGTCCACCACCGGCCGCGGGAGCACGGCTCCAGCAAGTACGGGGCCCGGCGCTTCGTCAGGGGCTTCATCGACCTCCTGACCGTGGTCCTACTCACCAAGGCGCGTCACCGGCCCGCCCATCTCTTCGGCGGCTGGGGCCTCAGCTTCATCGCCCTGTCGGCGGTGCTCGTTCTGCTCTGGCTGATATGCGCTGCCGGGGGATGGATCCCCCGGGCTCGGGGCGTCATCGGCTGGGTCGGCGGCCTCGGCATCGGCCTGGGGATTACCTTCCTGGCCATGGGCCTGCTCGCTCAGATGATGCTCGCCGTGGGCGGTGGCGGCAGGGACCAGTTCGCCGTTGTCGAACGCATTGGGGAACCTGACCCGGAGGACTAGGCCAATGCCCGAAAGCGCCACCGAAACCACCCGCACCAAGATCCGCAATCCCGTCTTCTCCGCCATGATCCCCGTCGTCGCCATCCTGACGGGACTCATCGCCTTCTATCATCTGCTCGAGGTCAAGCCGGTGATGTGCGTGAACGACGCCTCCCGCTGGAACACGGTGTGGGGCCTGGTGCATGAGGGAACGTACGTCATCGCCGATGAGCTGGATGCCGAGTTCTGGTACACCATCGACGACGTGAAGATCGACGGCCGGTGGTACTCCAGCAAGCCGCCTCTCTACCCCACCGTCATCGCCGGGGCCTACTGGATCATCCATCAGATCTGGGGCCTGGACATGCACGAGAGCCCGGAGGTGGTCATCCGGATACTCCTCGTGCTGTTCAATATCATCCCGCTTATCGCGTTCGTCTGGGTGTACGGGCTCTACCTGGACCGGTGCGTGAAGGATCCATGGGCGCGGGGCTTCTGGCTCATCGCCGGCGCCTTCGGGACGTACCTCCTGGGGTACTCGGTCACCCTGAACAACCATACCCCCGCCGCCTTCGCGGCCATGTTCAGCCTGTACCTGCTGGTGCGGATCATCTATGACGGGGTCCGGAACCCAGCGTACTTCATGCTCGCGGGGTTCTTCGCGGCATGGACCGCCGCCAACGAGATCCCCGCGGTGCTCTTCCTGATCGGGGTGCTAGCGATCCTGGCCGTGCGGACGGGCTGGCGGGCATGGGCCTTCTCGGTGCCCGTGGCCGCCTTGGTAGTGGCCGCGTACTTCGTGACCACCTACCACGCCACCGACGGCGGCCTGATCCCCAACTACTTCATGAAAGACACCTCGCGGTATCTGTACGAGGGTAGTCACTGGGTCGCGCCCACCGGCATCGACGCCGCCAGTGAACCCAAGCACATCTACCTACTGCACATGCTCGTCGGTCATCATGGTATCTTGAGCCTAACGCCGCTGTGGCTGTTCGCGGGACTGGCTGGCCTGCTGTTCCTCGGCGGCTACTCCCGCCAGTGGGCGGAGATCCAGTGGATGAGCATCATCCTGACCGTGGTGGTGCTGGCGGCGTACGTGGTCGTGACCAACAACTACGGCGGCGGCGCCAAGGGCTTCCGCTGGTCCTTCTGGCTGATCCCGCTCTGGCTGGCCGTGGCCCCCCTTGGGGCGGAGCGGTACTCCAGGAGTGAGGTAACCCGGCTGGTGGGCATCATCGCCCTGGGTATCTCGGTCTGGAGCGTACTGGACTCCCTCGAGTCGCCGTGGGGCCGCTCGTGGCTGCACTGGATCTTCTTCCGGCGGGGTGTGGTGGATTACTA
>WJIW01000156.1 GCA_014730065.1 Armatimonadia bacterium
CAGGCGAGCGTCGAGGCGGAGCGTCTCGGCCTCGGTGTCGATGAGCCATCCCCACGCGCGGCGAGGCACATGCTCCCATCCCTGCGCCCACGTCTTCCGGCGGCGGTCGAGCCAGCTTGCATCGTCGCCAGTGAGGTCCGCGGCACCGCCTGACCACCAGTTCAGATACCGGTCCAAGCCTAGCGGCAGGTCGTCGTATACCGGACACTGGGTGACATGGTCCAATAGCAGGGCACGAAGCTGATTCCGGACCTCCGGGTCCGGTGCATGACGGGCTGCATGGCGCTGAGCGACCACCCGTTCGTGCCCGGCGGCGACACTTCGGTATAGAGGAAGCGTGCCATCGGGCCGGCGTGCCCCTACGCTCAAACGTCCCGCAACGATCAGGGCCTCGAGCGCCCACCGCGTCGGTACCTCGCCCCCCTGGGAGAAGATGGTCCACGTATCCTGAGCTCTGGAGAGCCGCAGAGGCACCCCGGAAGCTTCGGCCATCATGGTGAGTGCCTCATCGAGCCGGTGGCCGCTCAGATCGTCCAGCGACACGTGGCCCGTCTCGTCCGAGAGCCCGCCCTCGACCTGCGCGAGCACCTGCCGCAGGGTTGGCCTCGAGTCGGTGATCTGCGTTGAGTAATCGTCCCAGGTCTGAGGGGCCGATTCCGGCCGCAGTCGCGAGCGTGCATGGGTCTCACTCCACCCCAGGTCGCCGGCCTCGTCGAGTTGGATCAATCCCAGGGTGGTAGGCCATCCCGGGGGCGGGTCGAACACCACCCTTACCTCGCCGCCTTCCGTCTCGGGATCCGGGCGCACACGCAACTGGGGAACGGGGGACAGGTAGCCTACGAGCCGTTGGCCACCAACCGACGGGCGCGGGCCGGCATTGGCCATCGGCGCTGATGCCAACAGGCGCGCGGCCGCTGCGGCGTGGGGTGAGAGATCAACGACCTGCCCCCGCGCCAGCCGCACGCGGGTGCGGTCAGGCAGTTCGGCCAGGAAGTCGGCTACAGGTCCGTTCCTCTCGCGGTCGAGCTCGCCTGTGAGCTCGGGCCGCACGTCCGGTGCCGGTGGGAGGGGCCTTCTGGCGGTCCGCAATCCACAGGGCAGGCGCACGGCCGCCAGAACCCACTCGTCTTCGTCCTCGAACACCTCATGCGTCTGCATCACCGCTAGCTCGACGAACTCTCTGGGCCTGTCTTGGGCCCATTGCCCGGCGCCCTCGGGTATCAGGTACAGGAAGGGGGCTGTGAATAGCTGCTGTGGGCCACCCTCCGGATCCAGGTACGGTACCGCCTGCGCGTGGATCGAACCGGTGGGCTCGCCGCCGAGAGTCTGGGCGTCTGCGGGGCACCACGCTACAGCCATGACCAGCGCCAGCCACATGGCGGAGCGCAGTCCCGCTCGTACGTGGGTGCGGATGAGACCAGGTTCCATGCTAACTCGCCCCTAGTGTCCGCCATCGCCCCATGCCCTCTATGACCCCTCTAGAGCTAGCTGGTTTCGGGCACTCCAAGTAGCCCAGCGTTGGCCGACCATTCATCTCGGATTCCCATCCACCCAGGGCGCGAGGACTGGGCGTCCGTTATGCACAAACCCCTCCACGGAGATGCCTGCCACCGTCCCCGGTGATGTCGCCAGGAGGTGGGCTTCGTCGATGTTGCTCACCACCAGCCCGTGGATGTCGATGTGGGCCTGGTCGCGACTGGCGTAGTCCTTGGGCGGCATGCCCGATGGGCAATCGATGATGAAGGCTCGGCCACCGGCCTGGTGCACCATGGCCGCGTTGGCCGCGACTCGCGTGGGTGCGAAGGAGCTGATGGACAGGTTGCTCACCTGGAGCGTGGCGCCCGCGAAGTCGGGCCGGATGAGGAAGGCCGCTTGGTGGGCCAGCTCCTCGCCGCCGAGCGTGAGCTTCTGGCCCGGATCGATGCTCACGTGGACCATGATGTTGCTGAGCTGGTTGGGGAGGATGGTGCCCATCACGCAGTCGAACCCGACCGCGCAGTTGTCCAGCTTGATGTTCGAGATCGAGCCCCAGGCCGTGGTGCCCCATTCGGTCCACACCTGCTCGCCCGTAACGGGATCGACGAAGGGATGGGCCTCGCTTGCCCCGAGCTTGAAGCCCGTGTGAACGAGGAACGCCGTCACGTCGGTGACCGAGAAGCCGTCCACCTCGGCGAAGTCGAAGGCGATGTTGTCGGGGTGGGTCGTGATGGCGGCATGGACCAGGGAGTGCTGCCAGGAGATCTCCGACTGGACATTGGGCACCAGGTGGATCTCGGAGATGCGGATCGTGTCCTTGACCTCGCGGCCCGCGAAGGCGCGCTTGTAGCCGTAGAGGTAGCATCGCCGGACGACGATCTTTCCGCCACCGGGCATGTAGAGGAAGTCGTAATACCGGGAGCAGGTGATGTCCTCGACGGTGGAGCTGGCGGTGCCGGCTTGGATCATGATGGTCGGCCCGTGAGGTGCCACACGCTCGGGCACGAACCGCTCGATGAAGTCCGTCTCACTGCCAAGGCCGTCGAAGTCGCCCGCACGCAGCTCATCATCGGAGGGCCAAGGCTGCTCGTCGTAGAGTATGTACAGGCCGCGGATTGTGTTGCCGCCCGCGAGATGGAACAGGGGCAGGCGCTCGTCTCGCAGGTACTCGGATTCGGCGGGCCGGGCGAGGATCACCGGGCCACGCTGCAGCTCACGGTCCACACCCTCCCAGAGGAAGAAGGGCATTCCGGCGGCGGCCCCGATGAGTGACGTGCCGCGCGGGAGCGTGACTCGCCGGGTGAGGACGTACCCGCCGCCCGGCATCACGGGCTCTACGAGCACCGTCCCCCCGACCTCAGCCACGGAGTCGAGGGCGGCCTGGAAACTCTCGGTGTCATCGGTCTCGCCATCACCGACGGCCCCGAACTGGCCCACGGTCACCGTGCCGCTCGGCAGGGAGTCGGGCTGGGCGCCGCAGAGAAGTGGCAGCAGCGCCAGACTGAGGTAAATCATCGTCGCACCTCCGGTGCCGCCCCGCTGGGAGGCGTGCTATCATCCAGGTGTCAGTTCGAGCCGACGGGGCTCCGGCCCTGGAAGGAGCGGGTACCATGAGGGTTACCATGGCAGCACTGTTGCTCGCGATCCCCTTGGCCTGTGCACCAGTCTTCGCCGACGACGAGGAGGAGCTTACGCGGCTAGCCGAGGGGTTCACGCGAGCCGCGGCGGACGCCGATGCCGCCGCATTGGGTGAGCTGCTCCACGCCGACATGCTCCTCGCCGATCCCCGTCAAGGGCTGGTGGAGCGTGAGCAGGCCTTGGCGAGCCTCTCGGACTCCCACATGCCGGCCGACGTCAATCTCGGCACGGTGAACATGGTGGTGGGCGATGGCTGGGCCTTCCTGAGAATGCCCTGGGAGCACCCCGCTATCGATGCGGGGAACATCGATGTAAGCGGTGCGTGCATCGCCATCGACACCCCCGAAGGCTGGAAGGTCGTCGTGCAGAGCACGGTCGTGGAGCCACGGGAGGATGCCCTGGTCAGCCCCGATCTTCTGGAGCCGTATGAGGAACAGGCCGAGCAGCTCGACGAGCGGCTTGAGGAGATCGACCGCGCTCTGGCCGCCGCCGACCACACCCTCATCAAGCCGCTCAGCCACCCCGAGTCGCGGTGGGTGGCCACAGATCCCACGCTCGAGGACACGGTCGTGGCCAGTGTGGAGCAGGTCGTGGCTCATGCCGCCCAGTACCGACCCGCGAACCTCTCGATGACCCGGGTGGCCGATGCTAGTGACGCGCTGTGGGTGGGCCTTCGGTGTGCCGCCGTCGTCCGGACCTACGAGGCAACGAGCGACCGGGGACCGCTGGTGGCGAAGATGGCCCTGCTGCTGTACTGGTCGCCCGAGGACGAGGAGTGGCTGATTGTGGGTGCGGGGGTTGAGCTATCGGGGGAGAGCGTCGCCTAGTGGTACGCCCGTCCGGCGCGCTGTTTGGGTGCGCGCCGGTTGGCTGGCGTTGGTTTGGGTGGCGGACCTTCCGAGCCCTGGCTATGGGGGTGGAGTGACGGTCCCCTTGGTGTTGTCATACACCCACG
>WJIW01000157.1 GCA_014730065.1 Armatimonadia bacterium
ACATTGACCTCCCGGTAGGTCACGTAGCTCACCAGGAGGGAATCGTCCACATAGCCCTTGGGGTCGTTGGGCGACCACACGAAGTTGTCGCGGTAGTCGTACTGCACCCAGATCTCGAAGACCGAGGGGTCGGGGTAGTTCACCTCATCGAACCGGATAATGCCCGTCAGATAGTCGATGCGGTACTCGAAGGGGTCGTCGGGATCGTCCTCGACCCGGCGGCACTGCACGGGCTGGCCGGTGATGGTGTTGACGACGCGCACGACCTCCGACTCATTGACCATCTTGAAACGGGCGTCGCGCTCGTTGAAGGTGGTCCAGTTAACGGGCACGGGCCGCAGGCCACCGTAGCTCACCCGGAACAGATGCGGGTAGGTGGGGATGCCGCCCGGGTTGTCGGTCTGGAGCGAGTCATATCCGCCCGGCGGCGCCAACGGGCTGCCATCGCCGGCGGCGAAGTAGGCGTCCCAAGTCCGGCGGGCGTAGGTGAGCTGGCCCGTCGCCGGGTTCACCGTGGGCAGCAGCCGATCTCCGACCCCGGCAATGTTGATCTCTCCGCCGGGGCTGCTGACGGCAAGGTCGGCGGTATAGGGGGCACCGACAGCACCCGTGTCACCATTCACATGCTCGATGGTGACGCGGGTCAGGTCGCCCCACAGCCCCTCCTCGGCCGCATACGCCGTGGTCTCCCGGGCCGAGGAAGGTAGCGCGGCCTCCTTGGGAACGATGCTCGGCGCCATGGTCAGACCGGGCAGCGCTCCGGGCAGGCCCGCGGCGGGGGTGTACGTCACCGGCGCCTCGTCATCGAGGGTCGGATCGTACTGGTAGATGGCGCAATCCATATTCTCGGGATCGGTCAGCGGCACCGAGACGGTCTTCCAGAACCGGCCCAGCTCCTGCGGATCGGGAACGACGACCGTCGAGAGCTGCCCCGTGTAGAAGTAGGGATCGGTAAGCGCATCGTACGGTACGGGCCACGCGAACGCACCCGCGGCGGTTACCTCTTCCAGCGAGAACTCGGCGCGGTACAGCGTTACCAGGTTCTCCCGGCCGGGGTCGGCGTAGACATCGATGAAGGGGTTCACGTAGCCTTCGAGGGCGGGACCGGGCTCGGCCCACATGAACGCTCCCGCCGGATGCCCCGGCAGGGGTGCGGTGAAGTAGCGGACGATCCGGTCGCTGGGCCGCGTCGGGTACGCTACCTCGTTGGGGTTCCCCGGCACGACGCTCCCCCCGCGCAGGTAGTGCAGCTCATCGTCGGTTGCGGGCCGGGCCACATCCAGCCACGGCAGGTAGACGGCGTCGGGCATGTTCGGGTCGGCGTACTGGGTCGGCGCGGGGGGCACGTACACGTACATGCCCTCTTCCACATCCTGCACGATCCGCGCCAGCGCCGTGCTGGCCGAGTCCTGGAGCCGAGTGGTCGTCTCGGCCCGCTTGGTGGCATTGAAGCTCTGGTACAGCGGGATGAAGATGAGCCCCATGAGGATGATGAGGATCACCAGCACCACCAGCATCTCCACCAGGGTGAAGCCGGCGACGCCCCTTCCGAGCCATCCGCGCGGTCGTTTTGGTTGCATTGTGACCATCATCCTCTTACTCCTTCCCGCCACCGGAGAGCGCTTCCAGCCGGCCTCTACTCATCCAACGGATCGATGAAGGCCGGGTCCGCGTGCGCCGTGCCAGACTCCGGGTCGTAGAAGGTCCGCTTGAGATGTACCGTGCCGTCCCAATACAGCACCGGGGTTACCGCCGGATCGGACGTGTCCCTGTAGTACGGACTCCAAAGCACCACCGTGCTCGGCGAGGGCATCCAACGCGGCTGGCCCGCGCCATTCGGATACGGCCACATCTGCCGCCGGTACTTCAGGGGGTCGGGATCGGCGGGCGTGATGCCCCGGTTGGGCTGGTACATCCACAGCCCCACGGCGGGGTCGAAGCTCTGGTAGGTGCAGTAGAAGAACGAATCCTCGATTAGCCCTTCGGTCGCGTTGGCGTTCAGCTCGTAAGCCGTGCCGCCATCGCTAACCGTGACCCGGCGCGCCACGGGGTCGTTCAGCACCGACGCGCTCTCCAGGGCGCCCGTCTCCACCAGGGCCCACAGGCCGTACCAGTGGCGATCCACTCGGCCGGGAGGACTGGGGATGGACGTGCCGTTCACCTGGTACTCATAGATGTCGTACGCGAGCTGCGGGCTGAACGGCGGCAAGCCACGCTCGTCGAGCTGGTACTGCTGGAGGGCCTGGTGGATGAGCCGCATGTTGCTCAGGCTGCGGAACCGGCGCTGGCTCTGGGATGCCCTGGCATAGACCGTGAGCACGATCCCCGCGAGCAGGGCGATGATCCCGATCACCACCAGCAGCTCCAGAAGCGTGAAGCCCCGTTTGTCCTTGTTCCGGCAAGGCATGCGGATCACATCCAGTCCTATCTCATGGCCAGGGTGTCGACATCAACCCTGGACCGCTGGCCGGTCGCGTTATCGAAGCACGCCCGCACCTTGTAGGAGATACCCCGCACGGCGTCGATCTGAACCACTCGCGGGTTATCCAGGGTGAAGGCATGGGTGGTGAAATCCACCAAGTGCGTCTCGCCCGTGACTCGTTCGATGAGCTGGCCGCCGGGGTTGTTCGGATCATCGATGGCGTACTTGTAGTCCACCGCGATCCGATGGCCATCGGAGCGGGTGTTCAGCATCGGTCCGCCATCCCAGTAGTCTTCGGAGCGTCCCGGGATGGGCCCGCTCGCGCCCGGAAGGTTGTGGAAGATCAGGGTGGTATATGGCTCGCCTCCCACGTTCTCTTCCCAAACGGTGTACCAGCTTTGCTTGATGCCGTCGGCCGACCCCCGGACGAACTCGCGGGCAACGTGGTCGTACTGGGCGTACACCGCCGGTGCCACGTGCCGCTCGATGGACCAGTTGCCCACCACACGGTAGTAGACCCGGATGGGGGTGCCGGGCGGCGGGCCTGAACCGTCGAAGGTGAGGAAGCCGTCTCCCGCCGCGATGGAGTCGCCATTGTCCGGGCCATCATCCACGATCCCGTTGCCGGGGATGTAGATATCGCCCGTGACCTTGTCCACGACACGAACGTTCTCGGGTCCCGTCGAGTCGAGCGGAATAGGGTTGCCATCCTGGGACAGGCCCGCTATCCGGCGGAAGGGTAGGGTGATGGTCGGCGGGTCGTTCAGAGGCACAGAGGTATCGTAGCTAAGGATGTCCGGAACGGGAACGTTCCGAAGCTCCTGCTCCTCCGGGAACCGGGTGAGCATGGCCTCATCGTAGCCGGTACGAACATGGCTCTGCATCACGTACATGCAAGCCAAGGGGGTACCGGGAGGAGGTGCTCCGGCGCCGGCCCGGATCGCGCCCGCCCTCGGCACAGCCGTCATCCCATCGACCATCTCGTAAAGGGTCATCGAATTGGGGATGGGCACCCAGATGAAAGGAGGGCCAGCGGCGCCGCCGAAACTGGTTGCCCCGACGATATCCGTCGCGCCCCACCCCCCAATCATGGAGTAGCATGCCATGAACCGAGTGGTGGGCCCCGCTCCGGGCCCCAAGGTGATCAAGTTGCCTGTGATCGAGTAAGTTCGCGGTTCCGTCTCCTGGCCGGGAGCAACCTCGACCCATGGCTCCGGGTAGTAGACCCGCAGGCCCTCGGGCACGTACGGCCCTCCATCGACCACGTAGACGCTGCCGGTCGGCGGCGTCTCGAATCGCTCGCCGATGACGAGGCTCGGGTAGCTCGGCACCAGCTCGCCGGTGCCGAGATCGGCCGTCTCTCCGGGTGAGATCTGATCCACCGCACCCATGGAGACATCCTTCCGGAGCCGGAAGCCCCTGAACCAGTATCCGGTTGGCGCGGGCTCGAACCGCTCGATGCTGTAAGCCCGGCGCTCGGGGCTGGACTCCACCTCCCGGGCGATGTCCTGGGCCAGGACGCTGGCCTTGCCCCGGTCCTCGGCCTGAGGCAGGATCGAGAGGCCGGGAATCAGCACCCGCACCACGGCCAGCAGGCCGACGGCGAGCACAAAGATGGTCACCAGGATCTCGACCAGCGACATACCTCGTGGATTGTGGCCTCGGAGCAAGCTAACTCTCATCGCCCTAACACCTTCCTCGGGTCGGAAGCCTGGTGCGGTCGGTCTGCCAGCCTAGCGTAGCGTCTGGTGCTGGAACGGGGTCAAACCGGTGCCGGGGTCGGCCACGAACCAGCTCTTCGCCGCTTCATCGGCATGGATCTTCGCGGTGCCATCCAGGCGGACCACGATGATCGGGCCGTCGTCGTAGGG
>WJIW01000158.1 GCA_014730065.1 Armatimonadia bacterium
GCAGTGATGTTGTCGGGCCCGCCCGCCTCTAGGGCGGCCTCGACCAGGGCCCGGGCGGTCTCCCAGGGGCCTGCTCCCTCGTCCATGATCCTCGCGATCTCCCCTCGCGGCACGGGCCCGGTGAGACCGTCGCTGGCCAGCAACAGCGAGTCGCCGGGCTCCAATTCCTCGTGGAACACGTCGGGCGGGCCCTCCCGGGCGTCGATGCCCACGCACCGGGTGAGCTGATGGGCTAGAGCCGAGTCCTCCGCCGCGGACGGCTCGTCGCCATCGGCCCTCTCGGCGAGCATGGCGCCCGCGACCGTGTGGTCGCTGGTGATCTGGCGTAGCTCACCTCGTCGCAGGAGGTAGCAGCGGCTGTCGCCGATGCTCGCAACCGCCAGGTCGCGTCCCTCGAGGGTGGCGGCGACGAGGGTGGTGCCCATGCCTCGCGTGGAGGCGTCGGCCGACTGGTACTCCAGGATTCGCGAGTTGGCAGCGGCGAAGCCCGAGACGAGGGCGTCCTCGTTGCTCGCGTCGGCTCCGGCCGCGTGCAGGGAGTTCACCAGGGCGTCGGTGGCGAGGTGGCTGGCCCGAGCGCCTGCCGCATGCCCGCCCATACCGTCGGCGACTGCTAGCAGCAGCCTCTCGATCGCCGAGTCGGCTCGCCGGGGCGGCTTCCATACGACGAAGTGATCCTCGTTCCCCGCCCGAGCTCGGCCCATATGCGTGCAGGCTCCGAGCTGGTAGTGCAAGGGGCTCTCCGCCCGCCCATCCAATGCCGTCACTCCCCCTCTTGGCCAGCGGCGGGGCCCGCCATACGAAACCTCGAGCCTCGGCCGCGCGTCCATTACCTTAGGAGCGTCCTCACGCGCCGTCGCTTCCGTATCCAAGCCAGCCATCCCAGGCGCACGGGAGGGATTCACATGAAGAGACACGCCATGTATCTACCGGTCGCGGCCCTCGGAGCGCTGCTGCTGCTCCTGACCGCACCGGGTGAGGCCCGAGCCGACTGGTACGATATCAGCGTCCGCATCGGCGGCTCCAGTGCCGGCGGCCACTTCTCCCTCGGTCTGGGCGCCAGTAGCTACGACCGTTGCGCGCCCGACCTGCGGGGCCCTACAGTGTACGTCCCGTCGCGCCCCAGGAGCTATACCCCTTATACCACCTACGAGTGCTATCCCGATGACCGGTCCTACCGCGTCATCGGCCTAGGCGGCCCGGGCATTATCGTCTACGAGCGTCCCGGGCGAGGCCGGGGCTACGGCCCGCCGCACATTCGCCCGGGGCACCTACGCAATGGCCATTTCACCCGGTACTCGGGGCCCTCCTACTCCTATCGCTACACCCGCAGCCCCTCGAGCGACCACTGGCAGCCCTACGATCTCCGTGGTCGGGGCTACCGGTACGACGATCGATACGACTACGATAGTCGGTACGACGGCCGCTACGACGATCGCGGTCGCTACGACTACGACGACCGAGTCGACCGGTACGACTACGAAGACCGTTACCCCGCCCGCGGCAGGGGTGCCGACCGGATCCCACGGGGAGACGGCTGGCGGCCGTACGACCTGCCCGGCCGCAGGTAGGAGCGCCGTGAGACAATGCCCATGCCAGCCCCTCGGCGCCGAGGGGCTTGGCAGTGGCGAGGCGAATACCCGCGGATCAGCGATAGGCGTGGGGGAGGAGCGCATCACATGCAGCGGAGCTTCATAGCACTGGCCCTGGGGTTGGCGGCGGCTCTGGCGCCGGCGGCACTCGCGCAAGCGGGCGCGTGGGACGGCCAGGCTCGAACGAACCTCCCGGGCAGCGGTTACGCGGGCCCCGAAGCGGCTCACTCCGGCGGCTGGGGCGCCGTGGCGGATCGTGTCCAACGCTCGCGAGTGGGCCCGGCTCCCGACTGGCTCATGGACCGGGCGCGCGATCACAACTGGCGCCACGAGGAAGAGGTCATCGTCATCGAGCGGCCCCGGTACCGGTACTACGACCCCGGGCCCCGGGTCTCGTCCCATTGGACGGTGCATCATCGCCCGACCTATCGCTACATGGGCTGTGATCCGCTCCATCCGCTGACTTCGGGCTACTACTACCGGCCCCGGTCGAGCTGGGGGCTCTCCATAACCGTTGGCGGGTCCCGACATGGGGGAAGCTGGAGGCTCAGCGCCGGCGGCCATTCGAACCCCTGGCAGCCGTACCGCATTAGGTAGATGAATGCGGGTCCCGCTGCCCGCCCAAGAAAGGACCAACCGACCCCATGAAGCCCGACCTGACCATGAAGCTACTCCTGGGGGCGATCGCCGTGCTCCTGGGCCTCAATCTCCTCACCTCGACGGCCAGTCCAGCCATGGCCGACCGAGACGAGGGCCCCATCGGTACGTACCAGATCAGCAGCTACGTGGTGCCTCCCACCGATACCCGGCCCAACTACATGCGTGGCTACTACATCGTGGATACCCGTACCGGCGAAGTCGAGTACGAGGAGGACACGGTTTGGTGAGCTTCCGGCCGGCGGGTCTGGCCATGGTCGCGGCCTTGGCCGCCGTGCTGGGCTGCGCGACCGGCCCGACACCCCCTCCGACCTGGCAACTGGTCTCGCCGGGCACCACGACAACCGTCACCGGCCCCGGAGGATCGCTGGTGTTCGGCCCCTCGTCGGTCGACCAGCCGGTCCGAGTGACCATGTCCGAGGCCAGTCCTCAGGGCATCGAGCTGGGCGAGGGATGCGGGCTGTCCAACCCCGTGGTGCTGGGAGCCCTCCGCTTCGAGGTGGAGGGAGATGCGTCGATCCGAGACGTGCGCGGCGTGGCTGAGATCCCCCCGACTTCCGCGGGCTCCTTCGTGCACGTCTACCGCGAGGCCCTCGCCGGCGGTGGCTACACCGATGCTGGTGACTTCGCTGTTGTGGCATCGGGAGGATCGACGGCCGTGTACGAAGGCATCGATCGGGAAGGCACGTGGGCCTTCGTGGTTCCGGGGGGCGGCTGAGGGTAGGGGGTGGCGCCCGGTCGGGCGCCGGATGCAAAAAAAGGCCAGCCACCGGGAGGTCCCTGCCGGCCCCA
This sequence comes from Armatimonadia bacterium, assembly GCA_014730065.1. Lineage (GTDB taxonomy): Bacteria > Armatimonadota > Zipacnadia > UBA1398 > UBA1398 > UBA1398. The sequence goes on from WJIW01000158.1 coordinate 3,042, forward strand.
AGCGAACGCGATTATGGTAATGTGCTACTCGGGCGGGAGCCCGAGGTGATCTCCGGGGCGTATTGCGTCCCGTCAGGGTTGTGGAAAGGGCTGGCGAGCGAGACAGCGCGAATCGGCCGGACTGCCTGTCAGAGGCCCCGGGCCGCCAACCGACTGCGGCGGCTCAACCACGCGAGTGACGCTGTCTATTGCCCCCTTCCGCACAACCCCAACAACTCGTAGCGAGGGTGGACGATATGCTGGAGGTACTCTCCGGCGATACGTACCGTGCTACCCGCATGGCCCTGGACGCGGCGTCCCTGCGGTTCCAGGTCGTGTCCAACAACATCGCCAACGTGGACACGCCCAAGTATCGCAACCGGGTGGTGCTCTTCGAGGATCAGCTCAAGCAGGTGCTGTTCCCCGATGACTCCCTGGAGGGCGTTCGGACCCGTCCGCAGCACATCCCCATCGGCCCCGAGCCCTTGGGCGAGGTGCCGGGGACGGTAACCCTGAGCCCCGCGGTGGCATGGCGGGCCGACGGGAACACGGTGGATATCGACTTGGAGACCACACGGCTGATTCAGACTCGAGGCAAGTACCAAGCCATGGCGCGGCTGGCGGGCGAGCATCACCGGTCGCTGCGTATGGCCATCGGAGGGGGGCTCTAAGGTCTAGATGGGTATCGCTATGGGAATGCACGCGAGCGCATCGGGCCTGACCGCCCAGCGGCTTAGGCTCGACGTGATCGCGAACAACATCGCCAACGTGAACACCACGCGCTCGGGCGACGGTGGCCCGTACAAGAAGCAGGCCGTGACCTTCATGCCCCGGCCCGCGGAGTTCGGGGACTACCTGCCACCCATTCTTCAGCGCAACCAGCCGCCATCGGCCGGCCGGGGCGTGCGGGTGGTGGACATCATCGAGGATGAGTCCGATCCCAAGCTGGTGTACGACCCCGGGCACCCCGAGGCCGACGAAGAGGGCTATGTGGCGTACCCGAACATCTCCATCGCCCACGAGATGGTGGACCTGATCGACGCCACCCGGGCCTACCAGGCCAACGTTACGGCCATCGGAGCTGGACGCGAGATGGGCCAGGCCGCGCTGGACATTCTCTCTTGATGCCACGCGCGGATCCCGGGGACGGCTCGATTGGCAAATGCGCATGACAATTGTCAGCAGGAGAAGCCAGATCCGCAGTGCGAACAGCAGGGAAGACCTGTGGCTGCGGATCGAGTGGCTTCGGGATAGGGTGATAAGATGAGAGTCGACCGTGTGCTGGACATCCAGGACATGAACCCGGCGCGTACGGCTGAGAGCCGGCCCGGAGCCGAGCCGCTTGAGAGCTTCGGTGATATGCTGAAGCAGGCTCTGAACCGGGTGTCGGACGCTCAGACGAATGCCGAGGTGGAGACTCAGCGGTTCCTGGTGGGAGACGCCGAGGACCTCCACACCGTCACCCTCGCGGTTGCCGAAGCGCGCACCATGCTTCAACTCGCCGTGCAGGTCCGAGACCGAGTCGTGGAGGCTTACCGGGAGGTCCGCCAGATTCAGATGTAATGGCGGCCCGGCTCCATGGCGCCGTAGGAGGACGGATTCATGGAACGTGTGCGCGATTCTATGGGGACGGCGGCGAGCTGGTGGGCGGACCTGCGTCCGGTCCAGAAGTTCGCCGTTGTGGCGATTTTGGCGCTGGTCATCCTCATGGGCGGGGTCGTTCGGTGGCTCACGCTGCCGACGTACGAGCGTCTGTACACCGACCTACAGCCCGAGGATTACTACGACATCGTCGCCTGGCTGGATACCAATCAGATTGCCTTCCGCACGCCGAACCAAGAGACGATCATGGTTCTGGAGGGTCAGTCCCCGGTACTGAAGGCCCAGCTAGCCCAGGAGGGCATGCCCTCATCGGGCCACGTTATTGGCGATGAAGACTTGGAGCAGGCCAACCTCACCGAGACCCGGGCCCAGTTCCGCAAGCGGGTCCAGCGCATGGCCGAGGGTGAAGTCACTCGGACCATCCTCACCATGGAGGATGTGCGATCGGCGAAGGTCAACATCGCCTACCCCGAGGATGAGCCGCTCTTCGAGGAGGATCGGGTACCCCTGACCGCCTCGGTCGCGGTGACCTCCATCAACCCCAACGTGCGGATGACGCCGACCACGGTCGACGCCATCGCCACCATCACCGCCAACTCCATCTCGGGGCTGGATCCCCAGAGGGTCGCCATCATGGATTCCCGCGGCCGGCTCTACCACCCCGCCTCGGATCGGGAGGGTATCGATCCCGCCCAGGTGTTGGAGCAAGAGAACCAGCGCAGAGAGCGGGAGCGTGAGCTGGAGCGGCGGCTCCGGGAGGAGATCGGCGGCGTCGTCGGCCCCCAGAACGTACGGGTCGTGGCCTCCATCGATCTGGACTGGGGCCAGGAGTCGGTCACCGAGCGAGCCCTGCTGCCCAATCCCGTGACGGGCGAAGGATTCGTCATCAGCGAGGAGTCGGAGACCGAAGAGTACACCGGCCCGAGTCCACAGCCGGGAGTGCCTGGGGTGGAGCCGAACGTCCCGCCGCCGCCCGAGGGCGTGCCCCCCACGTACCCGGCGGTCGAGATGGGGCCCATCGAGTACTCGCGTACTGACGATACCGTCAACACCGACTACGGCGAGAGGGTCACCGAGCGGAAGAACCTTCCGCCGAGCACCGACCGCAAGGCAGTGGGCATCTTCCTGAACGAGGAGGAGGTCAGCGCCGAGCAGCTCGCGCGCATCGAGACGGTGGCCCAGTCGCAGATCGACGTGGCCCGGGGCGACGTGATTGCCGTCCAGCTCGTGCCCTTCGCCGAGGAAGTCATGGAAGAAGACATAGAGGAGCACTGGCTGCGACGCTACGGCCGGGTTATCGTGGCTGGCCTCATGCTGCTGATCGGCCTCATCGTGCCCTTCGCTGTAGGCCGGATGGCCGCGCCGCCGCCGGTGGAGGAGGAGCTCGAGGAGGGCGAGGAGCCCGAGGAAGGCATGGCCTGGGAGCAGCTCCTGGCGGAGCAGGAGGCGGCCGAAGAGGACGCGGCCCGCCAGCAGATGATACGCCAGAACCAGGAGACCTTCGAGTTCCTCAGGCGGACCGCCGAGCAGAACCCCGAGGACTTCGCGAACGCTCTGAGGGCGTGGTTAGCCGATGACTAGTCCCGAAGACATGGTTGCCGACGAGGCGGTCGGATCCGTCGATACCGATCTACGACCGGCCCAGAAGGCCGCGGTGCTTCTCGTGGCCCTGGGCCGGGAGTTGGCCGCCGACGTGATCCAGCACCTCAACGAGGAAGAGGTCGAGCGGGTCACCTTCGAGATGGTGCACCTGGGTGTCGTCAATAGCGCCACCCGGCAGGCCGTCCTCCAGGAGTTCAAGGAGCTGCTCGAGGCCCAGGAGATCCTCTCCGCGGGCGGAGCCGAGTACGCCGAAGAGGTCCTCGCCCAAGCTCTGGGTGACGACCGGGCGGCCGAGGTGATCGGGCGGCTGATCGCATCGCTCAAGGTGACGCCCTTCGAGTTCGCCCGATCCGCCGATGCCAGCCAGATCCTGACGTTCATCCAGGACGAGCATGTCCAGACCCAGGCCCTGATCCTGGCGTATCTCAAGGCCGAGCAGTCGGCGGCCGTGCTCTCCGAGCTCTCGCCGGACATCCAGGCCGATGTGGCCAAGCGCATCGCCACCCTGGATCGCACGCCACCCGACGTCATCCGGGACGTGGAGAGCGTGATCGAGCGGCGGATGGCGTCGCTGTCGACCGAGGACTACGGCGCCGCCGCCGGCGGGGTCCAGACCCTGGTCGACATCCTGGGCCGGGTCGACCGCACCACGGAGAAGACCATCTTCGAGAGTCTCTCGGAGACGGCGCCGGAGCTGGCCGAGGAAGTCCGGAACCGGATGTTCGTGTTCGAGGACGTCATCCAGCTCGACAACCGGACGATCCAGCAGATCCTCATGGAGATCGAGACCGCCGACCTGGCCATGGCACTGAAATCGGCCAGCCAGGAGGTCCAGGACACCATCTTTGCCAACGTATCGACCCGCGCCGCCGATCGCATTCGGGAGGACATGGAGTTCATGGGCCCCGTGCGCGTCCGGCAGGTCGAGGAGGCGCAGCAGCGTATCGTCGCCGTCATCCGGCGACTGGAGGAAGCGGGCGAGATCGCCATCAGCCGCGGCGGAGAGGACGAGCTCGTCGTCTGATGCCCTGGTTGCATGATCGACGCCGTCAAGGCCTGGAGCCTGGAGGGCTCCGGCGCAGTTGGACCGGGAGGGTCCTGGAGCGATGGGCATCCCCTAGCGTCTGCCGGGGAGCCGAAGGGATCGCGCCATGGCGCTGATTCGGTCCAACCAAGTCACTGGTGGAGACCCGCTTCCCATTCGCGTGGCCAATTTCGCCACGCGAACCGTGGGTGACCACATGGAGGCCCCCGCCCCCGACGCGGACCTGGCAGAGCGCGAAGCCTACCTGCTGCGAGCCGTCGAGCGGCTTAATACGGAGCGGGCGGAGTTCGAGGCATCCAAGGAGGCCATTCTCGAGGCGGCGCGCGAGGAGGCCGCGAGGATCCGTGAGCAAGCCAGGGCCCAGGGCGAGACCGAGGCCGCGAAGATTGTCGCCGCCGCGGAGGAGAAGGCCGGTGGCATCATTGCCGTGGCCGAGACCGAGGGTGAGCGCATCCGTGAGCAGGCCAACAACCTGGGCTTCGCTACCGGAATGCAGCAGGCTCAGACGGATATGGAAGACGCCATCGCGGAGCTGCGCAGCGGGCTCGCGACCATCCTGGACGACGCCGAGGAGCAGCGCACGGAGCTGATCCGGGCCACCGAGGAGCAGCTACTGGAGCTGGGCCTCGAGGCCGCGCGGAAGATGACGGCCAGGGCCCTGAAGGACGAGGACGTCTTCGTCGCCGTGCTCCGGGAAGCCCTGAGCCGGATGCTCGATAAGGAATGGGTGAAGCTCCGGGTCAACCGGGCCGACGTGGAGCGCGTCCGGGAGATGGAAGCGAAGATCCTGGGGGCCATCGATGGCCTGGATAGGATCGAGGTCGTGGACGATCCCCGGGTGGAGCATGGCGCCGTCGTCGAGACGAGACACGGCACCGTGGACGCCACCTTGGCAGGCCAGATGCGTGAGCTGCTCGACTCCATCGACCGAGCCCTGGAAGCGGCCGAGGAAGAAACCGACGAGGAGGGCTTGCCATAGGCTCCCCTCTCACCCATACGCCCGCGGGTCGCGGGCTGGACCTGACTCGCCATCTGCGTGCCGTGCGGAGCTGTGACAGCATGCGGCACAACGGCAAGGTCTCCCAGGTAGTCGGCCTTACCATCGAGGCCCTGGGCCCTTCCTGCCAGGTTGGCGAGATCTGCCACATCCATACCCGTCACCACGGCGCATTGCCCGCCGAGGTCGTGGGCTTCAGGTCCGAGCACGTGGTGCTCATGCCCCTGGGCGACATGTCGGGCATCGAGCCCGGATGTGAGGTCGTCTCCACCGGCCGGCCCCTGCTGGTACCTGTGGGCTGGGAGCTTCTCGGCCGCGTGCTCGATGGCCTGGGCCGACCCATGGATGACCGGGAGGCACCAGACTGTGACGAGTTCTACCCCGTCACAGCCGACCCGCCGTCACCCTTGGCCCGGGACCGGATCAGCGAGCGCTTGCACCTGGGCGTTCGGGCCATCGATGGCGTGCTTACCGTGGGCAAGGGCCAGCGCATGGGCATCTTCGCCGGCTCGGGTGTGGGCAAGTCAACGCTTCTGGGCATGATCGCCCGGAACACCGAGGCCAATGTCAATGTGATCGGCCTGGTGGGCGAGCGCGGCCGTGAGGTGCGGGAGTTCATCGAGCGGGACCTGGGCGAGGAGGGCCTGGCTCGATCGGTCGTGATCTGCTCGACCAGCTACATGCCCGCCGTCGTGCGCCTCAAGGCCGCCATGGTCGCCACCACCGTCGCCGAGTTCTTCCGGGACCAGGGCATCGACGTGATGCTGATGATGGACTCGGTCACCCGCGTCGCTATGGCCCAGCGCGAGGTGGGTTTGGCCGTCGGCGAGCCCCCGGCCACCCGGGGGTATACCCCCTCGGTCTTCGCCATGCTCCCCAAGCTCCTGGAGCGGTCGGGCTGCTCGACCGAGGGCGCCATCACCGGGCTGTACACCGTCCTGGTCGAGGGCGACGACATGAACGAGCCAGTGGCCGATCAGGTGCGGTCCATTCTCGATGGGCATATCGTGCTCAGTAGGGAGCTGGCCGCCCAGAACCACTACCCATCGATCGACATTTTGCAGTCCGTATCCCGAACCATGCCCGACATCACGAATCGGGAGCACCGGGAGGCGGCGAACCGAGCCCGGGACGTGCTCGCCACGTACCGCGAGGCCCAGGATCTGATCAACATCGGAGCGTACGTGCCGGGCTCCAACCCGCGCATCGACTACGCCCGGTCCATCATCGACGATGTGCGCGACTACCTCACCCAGGGCGTCGAGGAGAAGACCGACGAGAGAGAAGCCGAGGAGAAGCTGGTCCACCTCCTGGGCGAGGAGCCGCCCTCCCTGACGCCCGATGACTTGGGCGCGGGCACTGAGGCACCGGGGCCTGCCGCGGCCCCGGCTGGGGAGGGGACTAGCCAGTGAGATCCAAGCCCTTCCAGTTCAGTCTCCAAAAGGTGCTCGAGTACCGCGTTCACCTCGAGGACACCCTCCGAACGGAGCTGGCCGAGCTTCGCCGGGAGCGCGCCATGCTGGTGGAGCGGCGCGAGCAGCTCGAGACGGAGGTGGCCGAGCGGGTGCAGCGGCTTACGGCGGGCGAGTTCGATGTCTTGCAGGTCAAGATGACCACCCATTACGTGAACCGGCTCGAGGGTCTCATCCAGCACACACGGCAGCGCATCGCCGAGATGGACGAGGCCATCGAGGAGAAGCGCCAAGCACTGGTCGAGGCGAGTCGTAACCGCAAGGTCATGGAGAAGCTGAAGGAGACGGCCTACGAGGAGTACCGGGCCGAGGAGCTTCGCACGGAGCAGCTCTTCCTCGATGAGCTAGCGACGGCCACCTTCAACCGGGGCACGGCGCGTACGGACAGGGAGGCGAGCGGATGACGGGCATAGAGCGCGTAACCGATCGGATCCTTCGCATCGAGGGCCGGATCGGGCGGCTGGCCCAGAGCTTCGAGCCGCCGGCGCCGAGCCGGTTCGGTGAGATGCTCGCCCGGCGCCTCCGCCCGGGCAAGTCACCTCGGGGGTCTGCGGCCAATCCCACGGAGTGGGAGCCACTGATCACCCGGGAGGCGCTCAACAACCGCCTGGACCCGGCTCTGCTTCGGGCGGTGATGATCGCCGAATCGGGCGGAGACCCGACGGCAGTCTCATCGGCGGGAGCGCAGGGGTTGATGCAGTTGATGCCCTCGACCGCGGCGGGCCTGGGGGTCACCGATCCCTTCGATCCCGCTCAGAACGTGGGCGGGGGCGCCAGATTCCTCCGGGCCATGCTCGACCGCTACGGCGGGGATGTGCGGCGCGGAGTGGCGGCGTACAACGCGGGCCCGGGCGCCGTGGATCGGTACGGCGGCATTCCACCATACGACGAGACCCAGGCGTACGTTCGGCGTGTGCTGGACCTGGCCGGGCTCGATCATCTGATGTAAGCGCGGCGGCCGCGGTGCGGCCCATGATGGGAGCGGCATGGCGAGAAGACCGACCGGCCAACGGGGGCGGCGCGGTAAGGGCGATGAGGCGGAGGCGACCCAGAGCGGGGGCCGCAAGGGGTCCTGCCTGTTCATGGGTCTCCTCGCGGTCATGGTCGTCGCCCTGTTGTTGCTGCTGCTCGACCAGGTGAACGTGCTGGAGC
>WJIW01000159.1 GCA_014730065.1 Armatimonadia bacterium
GGGCCGAGCGGAGACGCTCGGCCCCTTCGATGTGGAGTCATCCATGGCCGAGAAGATCGTCCTGATCGGCGCGGGCAGCGCCGTCTTCACCAGGGGTCTGGTCGCGGACCTGATTCTCCGCGGCGAGGAAGCCCAGCTAGCCCTGGTCGACATCGATCCCCGCGCACTGCGGATAGCCGAGGGCCTGGCGCGGAAGATGATCGAGTCGCGCTCGGCGCCCATCGAGTTAGCGGCCTCCACGAACCGGCGCGAGGTGCTCGAAGGCGCCACCGCGGTGATCTGCATGGTTGGCGTGGGTGGTCGCCGGGCCTGGGAGCGGGACGTGTTCATCCCCCGGAAGTACGGCATCTACCAGCCCGTGGGCGATACGGTCATGCCCGGCGGCACGTCCCGGGCATTGCGGATGGTCCCCGTCATGGTCGACATCGCCGTCGATGTGGCGGACCTGGCTCCGGCCGCGCTCTTCTTCAACTACGGCAACCCGATGAGCGCCGTCTGCCGAGGTGTGCGCAAGGCCCTGGAAGTGGAGGTCGTCGGCCTATGCCATGGGGTGCACCACGTCCTCGGGCAACTCGCAGAGCTACTCGGAGTCCATCGCACCGGGCTGAGCTGGGACGCCTCGGGGATCAACCACCTGACCTGGCTCACAGGTCTGTGGCATGAGGGCCGGGATCTGTGGCCGGAGATGCTGGCCCGGATCCCCGGCCGGGGCGAGCCAGCTCCCTTCGATCCCTTCTGCTGGGATCTGTTCCGGCTGCTGGGCGCCTACCCCGCCGTCGGCGATCGGCACGTAACCGAGTTCTTCGCGCCGCTGTTCCCTAGCGGACGGTACGGCGAGCGGACCCTGGGCGTGGATGCCTTCAGCTTCGAGGAGACAATCCGGGGTGGCGATGAGGGCTACGCTGCCATGGAGGCCGATGCCCTGGGCCCCCAGCCGCTCCCGCCCGAGTATTGGGACCGGATCTCGGGCGAGCACGAACAGGTTATGGACATCATCCACGCCATCCGGAAGGACACCGGCGAGCGATTCAGCGTGAACCTGCCCAATGGCGGCCAGGCGCCCAATCTGCCCCCGGACGCCGTTATCGAGTGCCCCGCGGTGGCGACCGCGGGTGGCTTGCGGCCAGTGGGGCAGCCGCCCCTTCCCGAAGGAGCCGCTGGGACCCTGGCGACGCGGTTCCAATGGGTGGAGACGGTGGTCGATGCCGCCCTGGAGGGCAGCCGGGAGAAGTTCGTCCAGGCCCTCATACTAGACGGTGCCTGCCCGTCGCTACGAGTGGCCGAGGATATGGCCGATGAGCTCCTGACCGCCCACTCGGAGCACCTGCCGCGGTTCGCATAGGCCCCCCCGCGTGGGTGCCGGCGTCCCCGGGTGGGTGCGGGCGTCCCCGGGTGGGTGCGGGCGTCCCCGGGTGGGTGCGGGCGTCCCCGCCCGCACCGTTCCTACGGATACAGCTTCTCCATGGTGCGGGGGAAGCAGCAGGCTTCCCGGATGTGGGGCAGGCCGCCGATGTACTTCACCAGCCGCTCCAGGCCCAGCCCGAAGCCCGCATGGGGCACGCTGCCGTACCGCCGCAGGTCCAGGTACCACTCATAGGATTCCCTGGGCAGGCCCTCGGCCTCGATCCGCTCCGTGAGAAGCGACAGGTCGTCCTCCCTGGCCGATCCGCCGATGATCTCGCCATGGTCCTCGGTGGCGATCAGGTCGGCGCACAGCACGGTCTCGGGATCCTCGGGGTTGCGCTTCATGTAGAAGGCCTTCACGTCTCGCGGGTAGTTGCAGACGAAGACCGGCCGATCGAACTCCTGCCCCAGAATCGTCTCCTCGGGCGCCCCCAGATCCTCGCCGAACTGAACATCCGATCCCTTCCCTTGTAGCAGCTTGACGGCATCGCGGTACAGCAGCCGCTCGAACCCACCTTCGGCGGCCCGCTCCAGGGGGGCCAGGTCGCGCTCGACCTCGGCCAGGTGCTCCGCGCAGTGCTGTAGGCACCACTGAATCACATAGACGATCATGTCCTCTTGAAGCTGGAGCGACTCCTCGTGGGAGCAGTAGGCCATCTCCGCCTCGAGCATCCAGAACTCGGTGAGGTGCTTTCGGGTCTTGGACTTCTCGGCCCGGAAGGTGGGGCCGAAGCAGAAGGTGTTGCGATGGGCCATGATGGCCGCTTCCTGGTAGAGCTGGCCCGTCTGGGCGAGGTACGCGCTCCCCAGGTCGAAGTACTCCAGCTCGAAGAGCGTCCCCGCGCTCTCGCCGATGGCGCCCGTGAGGATCGGCGAGTCGAAGCAGACGAAGTCGCGATCGTAGTAGAACTTCCGCAGGGCGAAGATGATGTCGTTCCGGAGCTGGATCAGGTGCCACTGGCGCTGGCTCCGGAGCCACAGGTGCCGGTTGCGCATGAGGAAGTCGACGCCATGCTCCTTGGGAGTGATGGGGTACTCGTCCTCGGGCACCTGCACCAGCCGGATCTCGCTCACCTGCAGCTCGACCCCGCCCGGCGCGTGGTGTCCCTCATCCACCGTGCCCACGGTGCCGGTGACCTCCAGGGATGACTCCTGGGCCACGGTATCGGCGGCTTCCCAGGTGGCCTCGTCCAGGTTCGGCTTGAAGCACACCGCCTGGCACAGCCCGGTACCATCGCGTAGAATCAGGAACCGGAGCTTCTTGTGGCCCCGCTTGTTATCGAGCCATCCGCGGAGGGTTACCTCCTGGCCAACATGCCTGGGCAGATCCTGGATCTCCACGTA
>WJIW01000160.1 GCA_014730065.1 Armatimonadia bacterium
CTCCAGCCCGACCGCCGATCCGGCACCGCCCCCGGCGACGCAGACGGCGGCGCCGGGACGGCGGGGTCCAGTGGCCGTCCGGGCCACCGGGGAGCGGGTGACGAGGGCGCCGCCGTGTCGGGTGGGTCGCAGGATGGAGCCGGCGAGAGCGCGGGCGCGGGCGAGACCGAGCCTGGAGAGGGACCGACGCAGGAGGGCCAAGGGCCTCGACCGGACGGAGAGGGAGAGGGTGACGAGCCCGCCGCGGGCCAGCGCGGCTCCGGAGAGCAGGGCGACGACTCCCGGTCGGCTGACGGGGGCGGTGGCGGCCAGGACGAGGCCGGAGGCGACGACCCCCAGCCCGATCCCCGCGGCCAGGATCCAATGCAAGCCCAGCAGACGGACCCTCCGCCCGGCATGCCCGAGCTCGGCGAGTGGGCCGACACCCTTGCCAAGATACTCCTCGTACTGCTCGGACTGGCCGCCCTCGTGTTCCTGGCGCTGTTCCTGATCCGAGCCCTGAGGAACTGGTGGCATGGCAGGCCGATCCAGTGGCCGAGTCTGCGGCTTCCCTGGCGCCGAGGCGACAGCGTGAACTGGGACGACCCCTTCGCCGACCCGAGCGCCTTCGACCGCCTCGACGCGCGCCAGCAAGTGCTCTACAGCTACGGAGCGCTGATGGTGTTGGCGCGCCGTTGCGGCTGTCCGCGGAGTCCCAGCTTGACGCCACTGGAGTACGCGCGCAACCTGCCAGGTCCGCTACGGCCCCTGGGCCAGGAGGCCAAGGAGCTCTCGTCGCTGTATGTGCGCGCCGAGTACGGGCCCGAGTCCGATCTGGCCGAGTGCCAGGCCCGAGTGCGCGAGATCTGGGATAGGATGCACACCCATTACCAATCGCTCGAGCAGGATACCTAGGCCGAGGGCGGTCGCGCCGCTCATTCCTCACACCCTTGTGGTCCTATGGTTATCGGTACGCACCTTCGGTCCGCTGGGTTGACGCCGAACAGGTGGCAGGGGTAGGATTCACCACCATGGCCTTCGAACAGGCCACATATGGTGCGTGGGAGGACGGCGCTTCGGCGCTGGATGCGAGGAGGATGCATACATGCGCGACGATGAGTATGTGGATGCGGATGTGGAGGACGACGAGGACATCGAGGATTTCGATGACGACGAGCTGACCCTCCAGGAAAGGCAGCGCGCGGAGGCGCGCCGCATCAACATCGGCAGCAAGATCCGCAAGCTGCGGGCACGCCGTATGTTGACCATGGAGGCCGTCGCTCGGGCGGCAGGCTGTTCCAGGGCCTTCCTGTCCCGAGTCGAACGCAGTGAGTCCATGCCTTCCGTTGCCACCCTGGTGGACATCGCGAACGCCCTCGGCGTTCCCGTCGGGTTCTTCTTCGACGAGAGCGAAGCCGAGCAGGCGGTCGTGGTCACGCCCGAGGAGCGGCAGCGTGTCGAGGACGAGGGTGTGGTCTCGGAGACCATGACCCGGGATGTGCTGACTCGGAAGATGACCATGATGCGAGTCGAGCTACCGGGCCGGGCTGAGACAACGCCCAAGCGTCACAAGTACCATGACGAGGTATGCGGCCTGGTCACCAAGGGACGCGTGCAAATCAGTTGCGACCATCGCGTGTTCGAGGTCGGCGAGGGCGACACGTTCTATCTCGACTCGCCCGCGCCCTACCAGGTCGAGAACCTGACCGACGACACCGCCGAGATGCTCGTGATCAACTGCAAGCAGACCTACTGAGGACGGCGACTCGTCCCCGCTCTCAACCGGCCGCGGCGGCTGGGGCCACACCCGCCCCTTCCGCCGCGGCCTCTTCATTTTCTGCCGAGGCCTGCCATTCCAGCTCAGTGTCCCCATCGGCATCGGTGAGGGCCGTCCATCGCAGCTCGCCGCCAGCCACATGGCAGAGCCGTGCCCGGAGGGGGCCCTCCTTGTTGCTCAGATCCTCTACGGCGTAGAAGCTCGAGGTCAGGGTTAGCTGGGTGAAACCGTCGCTGTCGTTGCGGCTCGTGTAGTGAACGTGCCCACACAGGAACGGCAGCAAATGCTGGGCCCGGCGTAGGCTCTCCAGGAGCGCCTTGCCATCGGCCTGTGCCGCCCCGCCGCCCCAGTTGTCTACCAGGGGGGTGCCGGTGGGCAGGACCTGGCGGTGGCTGATGGGCAAAACGGGCGTGTCCCCAGCCTGCGCGATCTCCCGCTCCAGCCACTGGGCTTGCGGGCTGCCGGCCTGGTACTCCTCCGAATCCAGCACGATGGCCCGGGCCCCCCAGTAGTCGAAGGCATAGCAGTAGCCCGTGCGCGCCATCCGCTCGTCCTCCACCTCGGGGCGGCCCGCCACGGCCTCGAGGAACACCTCCAGATCCCAGTCGTGGTTGCCGCGCACCAGCCGGACGGGAAGGGTCCACTCCTCATCCAGGATCTTCAGGAAGCGGGTAAGCTCCTCGGCGCCGCCGTGATCGGTCAGGTCGCCAGTGACGAGCAGGAAGTCGGGCTCGGGATCGAGGCCGCACAGATAGGTCAGCAGCCGGCGCAAGCGCTCGGAGGGATGGCGGTCGGCGAACAGGTTGTTAGCAGGCTCCTCCTCGGCGCCACCCCCGATGTGGGTGTCCGTGATCTGGACGAAGTACCCGCCCTCCTCCGAGAGATGAGTGGCGAGTAGCGCATTGGCGCGCTCCAAAGGGCTGCCGGGCCCCGCGTCGGCCAGGGCGCAGGATACGAGAAACAGCATCGAGAAACAGCAGAGCGCGAGCACGAGATCGCGGGGTGAGTGCCGGAGCATTCGGGTTACCTCCCTGGGTGGCCCGAGGATGCCGGTGTCGAGCCAGCGGCGCTCGGGCCCTATGAAGATGATAACGTACCCTGCGGCGAGTTGGAGGGCATGCCCATGTCGGCTGAAGCGGGCTACGCTTTCGATCCGGCATCGTACTTCCCCCGCTCCATCTACGACCTCATGCGGCAGCTCCGAGTCGCCGACCCCATCGCCGCCTACAAGGCGACCCAGACCCGTCAGCCGCGCAAAGTGCTAGCGCCGAGTGGCGACCTGCTGCTGCTGATGGCCGATGAGGCATCGCGCGGCCTGGAGCCCGCATGCACCGATCGCCACGAGTATCTGGCCCGGCTACTGAGGGTCCTCGTCGGCGGCATGTTCGATGGTCTGGTGGCTCCGCCCGACATCCTGGAGGAGCTCTGTCTCGCCCAGCAGATCATCCGCGAGAACGGCGGACCCAGCTTCCTCGATGGCCGCGCCGTGGTCGGGCTCCTGAACGCGGGCCCCGGAACTCGGCGGCCATCGGCATTCACCGTGGAGCGCGCCAAGCACCTGAAATGCGATGGAGTCTGGGTCCGCGCCAGTATCGATCGGGAGGGCCCCGGTAGCCGCGCGCCACTCGAGCGTATCGCCCGGATCATCGGTGAGGCCAACAGTCACTCACTGGCTGTGTTCGTTCAGCCATCGCGGCCCCAGATGATCGACGCTGAATGGGAGCCCGTGGATGCGGCCCGGATGCTCGCCACCGCTTCGGCCCTGGGCGAGACCTCCACCCGAACGTGGCTGGCTCTGCCCACTTTCGATGGGGTGGACCGAGCCCTTCGATCCGTGAGCCTGCCCGCCCTGGCATGCAGAATCGGCTCACCGGCGTCCGACCTGGAGTCGCTCCTCGAGGCGGCGCGGCAAGCGACCGGGCCCGCCGTGGGCTTCCGGGGCCTGGCACTGGGCTCGAGCATCCTGTACCGATCCGACGACCCGCTGGCCGTCGCCGGCGCGCTGCAGACTGTTGTGCGCAAGGACGTTGGGATCGAGACGGTGTTGGAGCGCATGGACGGAGCGAGGGGCCACAAACTGGATGTGCTGTCTTCGCTGGTCAAAGACGACGAGGTTAGGTTCGAGGGTGGCGTGAGTACCGCGTCGTACGTCTAGACCCACCATTATCTGCGAATGGGTGATGATATTTGGCGGCCAAGATCGCCGTAATCGGGAATATCAACTGTGACTTCGTCTTCAGGGTGCCGCGGCTCCCGCGCCCGGGAGAGACCTTGGCGGGCTCGGGGTTCTTCACGGCGCCGGGCGGCAAGGGAGCGAACCAAGCCGTGGCCGCGGCCCGACTGGGGGCGCAAGTCAGCTTCGTGGGATGTGTGGGTGGCGACGTCACGGGAACGGAGATGGTGGAGAACCTGCGCGCCGAGGGCATCGACGTGTCGCGGGTTCGGACCAACCCCGGCGAACCGACGGGATCGGCGCTGATCATGGTCCAGGAGTCGGGCGAGAACTCCATCGTGGTGGCCTTCGGGGCCAACCTTTCGATCACGCCCGACGACCTGCACGCTCACCGCGACCTGCTCCAGAGCTCCGACGCGCTGCTGTTGCAGCAGGAGATGCGGCTGGACACGGTGAGCGAGGCCATCGAGCTGGGGAAGGAGGCGGGATGCCGGGTCGTCTTGGACCCCGCGCCGGCGCGGGAGAGTCTCCCCGAAGCGTGGCCGGCGGTCGATGCGCTGAGCCCAAACGAGTC
>WJIW01000161.1 GCA_014730065.1 Armatimonadia bacterium
CCCCTCTAGAGCCCCAGGGCGCGAAGCGTCGTTGCGTCGGCGACGATCTCGGCCGTCGGGCCCTCAGCCCCAACCCGGCCCCCGGCCAGGGTGACGCATCTGGCAGTCAGCTCCGCCGCCAGCGGCAGGTTGTGAGTGGCGAGCACGAACCCTGTGTCCAGACTCCGGAGCCAGCCCGCCAGGTCGCGGCACCCGGCTGGGTCGAGCCCCGCGAAGGGCTCGTCAAGCAGAAGGAGGCCGGGCTCCATGGCCATGGCGACGGCCAGGCATAATCGCTTCCTCTGGCCCAGGCTGAGGGCGCTGGGATGGCGATCCTCAAGACCCCCCAGGTCGAAGCGCTCCAGGGCGGCTAGCGAGCGGTCGCGCGCCTCCTCTTTGGCCACGCCCCGATTCAGCGGCGCGAAAGCCACCTCATCGATCACGCTGGGCATGAAGAGCTGGTCGTCGGGGTCCTGGAAGACGATGGCGACCCGGCAACCCGGGTCGCGGCTTACCTTTCCCGCGACCGGCAGCAGCTCCGCGAGGGCCAGCAGCAGTGTGGATTTGCCCGCTCCGTTCGCGCCGATGAGGGCTACCCTCTCTCCCGCGGCGACTCGGAGGTCCACCGTGTCCAGGGCGACCACGCCATCGGGGAAGGTGTAGCCAACGCCCTCGGCGGCGATCAGAGCAGACTCGCCAGGCATAGGGGCACACCCCCGATCAGGCCGGCGAGGAGCAGCTCCCCGGCCCGCGGCCGGCGGTCGTCCAGGGTCGGGAAGTCGTCCTCGAAGCCCCTGGCCTCCAGGGCGAAGGCCCGCCGCTCAGCCGCCCGTCCGGCGCGGACGATGAGCACGCCTAGCATGCCCATCGAGGACCGCACCGCCTGCCAACGGGTGATGGGTCCCCTCGCTCGCCGGGCTCGGAAGAGCCGGTGGAGGTCCTGCCGGAGGCCGCCCAGGCTGGTCGCGCTGAGGTACACCAGGCAGCGTGGTGTGGCCGGCAGGGGCAGGCCATTCAGTGCCAGGAGCAGCTCCCGGGGCGCGAAGACGCGAGCGAGGACTCCCACGAAGACGATCAACAGAGCGGCACGGAGGGCGATGTCGATCACGAAGACCAGGCCTTCGGCGGGCATGGAGACGCCGCCGACCACCGGTATGGCTCGGGCGCCGGGTTCTGCGGGGAGCAATGCGAGTCCCGCCAGGGCGATGACCGTGAAGCTCGCCACGCCCACCATCCGTAGGGTGGCGGCTTTCAGCGATGCCTTGGCGGCCGCGAACAGGACCGCAGCCACCACCGCCGTGGCGAGTAGGCCGGCGGGCCGGGTCACCGATGCGACGCATGCCGCGGCAAGCCACAGCAGCGCGAGGATGCCCCGGGCGGCGGGGCCAATGCGGCTCAGCGACCGCCCAAGAGGACTCACCGTGGCCACTGGCATGGCTCGATGGTGAGCAGCTCGCCCGCATCGCGCGACAGCATGAACTCCCCGGCCTCGGTATCGGTGCGGGTTCGCAGAATCTCGATGGCCTCAGCCACCAGATCCGCGTTCAGGCCCACGCGGACGGCCTGGCCGGAGTCTCGGTTGTGGAGCGTTAGCTCCACCGACTCGCCGACCGTGTGCTCGATGTTGCGCTTGCCCATTGTGCATCCCGTGGCGAGCTGCACGCCATCGATGAAGCAGGAGGGTGGGGGAGCGTCGGGGCACTGCACGATGGCATCGACCCCGAAATGAGGCTTGGCGCCCAGGTGGTCCACGGCGGCCTGGCCCGCGCGGACTCCAGCAACAACGTACGGTCCCACGTGGCCATGGACCCTTCGGATGAGATCCAGAATCTCGCTCACGATGACTTCGTCCCCTCATCGCTCTGGCTTGCCGGCAATATCCGCCGCCCCTCGATCAGGGCCACCAGAGTCGGTGCCAGGATAATCTGCAGCGCGATCCCCGGCCAGCCTTGGAGCACGGTGATGAGCGCGAACTCGCGCAGGCCCGCCTCGAGCCCCAGCAGGGGGGCGCCCGCGACGAAGATCAGGGGGCGGATGGCGATGCGCGCCAGGATGGCGAGAACCGCCGCCAGCCAGACCGAGAGCCTAGCCCCGCGCAGCAGCGACGCCGTGGTGGCCAGCACCGCCAGCTCCACCGCCATGATCGGCGCCATGGGCAAGGGTGGAGGCATCCCCGTGAGGACCGATGACAGGACCGGGGTCAGCAAGCCCACGAAGACGGCCACCCGCCACGAGACGAGCAGCCCCGCGATGAGGACCGGCAGATGCATGGGCAGGAACACCGGGCCGCCCCAGCCGACGGCGTGGAAGGCGATCGGCGCGAGCACGCCCAGGGCGATCATCAGGCCGCCCAGGACGAGATCCCGGGTACGGGAGAGGCGTGCCGGCGTACTCGCCTGCGGCCCATTGCGGTCGCTGCTGCTCAGTCCCATGTCGGGTCCCAGAACGTCCGCCAGACCTCTTCGGGCACAGGCTTGGCATCGGCGGGGACCAAGGTGCCGTCGTCGAGCATCTCTTCGGTGTTGGAGTGGTAATCGTCGGGCTTCATCCACTTCGCGTGCCCGTCGCAGAAGGCCACATTGGAGCCGCCGTTGTGCACCCGGCAGACCGTCCAGAAGGCTGTGGCGCCGCCCATGAAAAGGCCGGTGGGTCCCGATGGAGGCCCTGCATTGCACCGCTCCCACTCGGCCATGAGGATCGTGCCGGCCGGCCTACGGACAACCGCTTCGGAGACCCCGGGCAGTCCCTGAACCGGGGCCCCGAGGAAGCCCGGCACGCCTATGTTGTACCCCTGGCCATAGAACCAAGGAAGCTGCGGCCGGCTCGGGCAGCGGTTGATCTCCGTCGTCTTGATGTACGGCTGCAGCCGGCCCTTCCACTCCGGGTTGATAGGGAACGTGCCATCGTAGTCCTGATTGTACTGTGCGAAGGCGGTGCTCATCTGGCGGAAGTTGCTGAGGCATGAGATCGCACGAGCCTTCTCCCTGGCCTTGGCGAAGACTGGAAACAGAATCGCTGCGAGGATGGCGATAATGGCGATCACGACGAGTAGCTCGATCAGGGTGAATCCACGTGCAAACGTGCGCTGACGCATGGGGGCGACCTCTCTCTACCAATGGACGCCCCGGATAGTAGCACGATTCTCAAATATGTGCCACCGACGCGTTGGCTCGGCCAAACTCATGCGCGTCGCCTGTTCACCTGGCGGACCGGCGCTAGGCGAGCCGGTCGAAG
>WJIW01000162.1 GCA_014730065.1 Armatimonadia bacterium
CCAAGGCCCGGAGCACCGCGGGGTCGGGCGCCCCCAGCCCCAGGGCGCGCTCGAGGGCGGCCCGGGCGCCGGACAGGTCGTCGGCATCGAGAAGCAGCGCCCCCAGGGCGGCGTGGACCTCGGCGGCTTCGGGGGCGGCGCCTCGCGCCGCCTCCAGCTCCCCCTGGGCCTCCTCGAACCGGCCCTCGGCATGGAGGCCCCGGCCTCGGGCCAGGTGCTGTCGCGCGCTGTCCTCGGTCCGGCCGGGCACGGTGACCCCCTACTCGGCGAAGGGCTGCAGCTCGATGGTCCGGGTGGTGATCTTGCCCGCCGTCACGGTCACCAGGACCACCTCGGACACCACGCGCGGCCCGCTCAGGAACAGCTCATAGTCGCCTCCGGGCACGTTGCCCACGCGCCAGAAGCCCGAGGCGCCCGAGACCGCCACATAGCCCTCGTTCTCGCTCGCGCCGGCCAGGGCCAGGCGTCCGGTAACATCGGGCTCCGGCTCGCCGCCGACCACGAGCTCTAGCGACAGAGCCCCGGTCAGCTCGCCCGTGACCAGGGTGTCGGTGAAGGTGCTGTAGTCGACCTCGATGGGCTCGGGCGGCGCCGACGGTCCGCCGCCTCCGCAGCCCACCAGAACGAGGGACCCGCTGATACACAGCAGTGCGATCACTCTCATGGGGATGGCTCCCCTTTCCGCTCCAGCTTACTCCGATGGTAGTTGATGGATCGGCGACTCAGCTTCAGGCCGAACCGCCTATGCAGCTCCTCGGCGATGACCCGGTCCGGGCTTTCGGGCATCGCAGCCAACAGCCCTGCGATCACCTGGGTCCGGCTCGGCAGCAGGAGCTCGATGGGCCTGGGCGTCCCGTGGATGTCGATCCATCGGTCGCGCAGCAGCCGGGACACGGTCGAGGGGTGCTCGTCGGTGTCCCGGGCCAGATCCGCCTGGGTTAGCGGCGCCAGGTCCGCGACATCGCCGGAGGCGAGGTACGCCGCCTGCCGGCGGAGGAGAGCCGCCAGAAGCTGATGCAACACCGACTTCCGGCGGTTCACGTCCCTGATCCATCGCAGGAGATCGTCGGCCTCGGCGGCGGAGCCCGCCAGCTCGTACAGCGCGTCGATGGCCCCGGGCTCCAGATAGTAGGTCTGGGCGTACTCCGCTTCGGCATCCATGGCCAGCCGAGGCAGGCCCAGCCCATCCCGGGTGATGGAGGCGACGACTTCCGGCGCGTGGGCCGCCGAAGCGGCTAGGGACGTCGAGGATGGAGGCGGAGCCGCGGCATCCCGGATCAGCACGCTCACGGCGGCGTCCCGGGCTACCCCTAGCTGCTCCTCGTCGATGCCCAGCATGTTCGCCGCGTCGGCCAAGGGCGTCTCGTCGCTGAGCACGTAGCGGCGGAACTCGTCCAGCCCGATCCCATGCCGCTGGGCGAAGGCGGCGAGCAGCTCCTCGGCGCTGCCGGCCACGGCGGGGTCGGCGAAGCCAGGGGGCACCGACGACCCATCGGGCAGGGGTGTGGATGGGCGGTCATCGGTGAACAGTAGGTGGCGGGCATAGCGGGCGAGAGACGCGGCGTGCTCGGGCGGGATGCCGTGCCGTGCGGCCCTGGGCTCCATCTCCGTCCGCCGGGCGGTGGCCAGGTCGCGGATCCAGTCTCCCCGCTCTCCCAGACCCAGCTCCCGCACCAGGGGGAGCATCTCCGAATCCAGGTAATCCCGGTACCGGTCCGCGGGGATCCAGCCCGAGAGAGCCCCCTTGCGCACCAAGCCGCGCGACCGAAGCTGGCTGAGGAGCGGCGAGTCCTCGCGCTCGGCGACCTCCCGCACGAAGGCCTCCTCGGGCTGGCTCAGCACCTCCAGGGTGTGACGCGGCGCTCGAACACCCGGCCGTGGCGATATGCTGGGCTCGACGGTGATCCTCGGTTTGGGCCTGGGCGCTGGCATGCCGCGGTGGGGCCGCCGGCACCGGCCGGCGACCGCGCTCGATACCTCCCTAAAGGGGGGCGCCGACGAGGGCCTTGAACACCAGCTCGATGCTGTTGATGTTGGCGGCAGCGCCCTCGGCGGGGTTCTGGGGCTCCTCCGATAGGAGGTACAGCCAGAGCATCTCGTTACCCGACCCCGGATTGGCCAGCTCCAGCAGCTTGTCCGACCTCAGTGGCTTGACGTCCAGGAGCGGCCGCGTCTCCCCGGCGCTCAGGTTGGTCTCGATTAGCTGGTAGGCCTCGGGGTGCACGCCCAGATCCTCGCGCTCCAGATCGCCTCGGCCGCTGACGTACATCTCGATGAGGGCCGTCTCGGCGGCGGCCACCCGGAGGATCATCGTGACGCTCTGCATGGCGCGGATATCTTGGGCATTGTTGCTGTACTGGGCGTTGGACTGGAGGTCCACTTGGCGGACATCCCAGCCCTCCATGTCGACGGTCACGATGGGCACCTCGGTGACGAAGTCCGAGAAGCCTCCTCCGGCGAAGTCCACGCGCACCGGCGCCGGCGGCGCATTGACGGCTTGGCCCCGGAACACGAAGAACCCGTTCTGGTCCAGCCGCACGCCGGTGGTCGAGGCCTGGGGCGCGACGAGCACCGACACCACGGGCACCCGGAAGCCCGCCGGCGGGATGGGAGTCTGGGTCACCCGGGGCGAGGTGCCGACCCCCGTCTGGTCGGAATCGGGATCAGGGGTGTACACGTAGCCTTGGATGCGGCCGTCGGGGGCCGAGTCGGCGGCGGCGCCGAGGTTCGGGGCGCTAACGTTGATGGTGATCGGCACGGTGAGGCCGGTGCTGCACGAGACCATGACTGCGGCACATACCACGAGAAGGCCGAGGCAGAGTGCGATTCGCAAGCGTGCACATCCCTTCGGTGCGTGGATCACTATATCTGACGCCTGGCGATCCAGGTAGGTTCGCGACGGACGCGCCGCCGGGTGACCGGGGCCGGCGCAGGTGTCGCGCGAGGCAGCAAGAACCTTGCAGCATAGCGATTCCGAGGGAGGGCGGCTATGTCGGAAGTGGTGGGAATGATCTTCGAGCAGGTGTGGGCCCATAGAGACCTGAACATCGAGCGTATGGTGGCTGCCGGCGTCGCCGCCGGGCCATGGCCCAAGGGCCCCCTCGACATGGGACCCGCCGTCTCCGCACCGGACCCCGCCTCGGCCGAAGCCTACTTGGAGGCGGTGGAGGCTTGGGTCGTCGCCGAGGACGACGGGCCCATCACGGCCTGGTTCCAGCCGCCCTGGCCACCGGGGCTGCTCGCATTCCATACCGTGGCCCGGGATCTCATTCTGGACGCGGCCAGCGGGGCCGAAGGCCAGGTCCGGGGCCAACCCGTCGCCGAGTTCGTTCGCGACCAGCTCGATCGACTCACCGCCCGCATGTCCGCGCGCCTGGACGCGGTGCTCGCCCGGGAGGAGCGGGGCATCCGGGCTCTGGTCCAGCAGCTCGAGGGCATCCACACCCTGGCGTCCCCCCTGAATGTCATCACCCTTCAAGCCGAGCTGGCACAAATGAGACTGGAGTCGGGCGCGACCGATGGCGTCCGGGAGAGTCTGGCTGAGTTGATGAAGGCAGGAGAGCGACTCATCGAGGAGCGGCGGAAGCTCTCGGACCGCACCGAGGGTTGGTGCCATGAGCTGCGCCGCACGATGAAGGACCTGGGAGAACTCACCGACCAATGATCGCCGACTTCCTCGCCGCCGCGGCCACACTGTGGCGTTACTGGGACAACCCCTTCCTGATCCGGGGGTTCCGAGGCGATTGGCGGGGTAAGAGCTGGATCACCGCCTTCGCCGTCCAGTTCGGGCTTCTCGTGGCCGTAGTGTGGTTCGTCGCTGCCATCGGCTCGCTGCTTCGGCCCCGGGGGTTCCCCGAATGGTGGGGAGGCTCTTGGGGCGGGCTGGCCATCGTACTGATGTGCCTGCTGCATTTCTTCATGGTGCGGCGGGGCGCAGCGGCGGGCAGGCGGCGCGAACTGCTGACCGACGAGGCCCGCATCGGCACCCTGGAGCCCCTCTTGGTCACCCCCATGAGCCGGGCAGAGATCATCCTCAAGAGCACCGTCTACCCCTTCCTCTGGGCCTCCATGATCGCCCTCATCGCCCTTCCCCTCTATATGATCTGCGCCGCCACGGGCGATGTGGACATGGGCATCATCGCCGCACTCTACGGTTTGTACCTCGCCCTCGCTTTCCGGCCCCCGGTGCGGCTGCGCCACTCGGTCATCGCCCACACCGTATCTCAGCAAGTGGTGGCGGGCATAGTGATCGCTTTCCTCGTCATCAGATACCTGGTCTCACTGCGTGGGGGCTTTTGGGATGCCATCCACTACGGGGGGATCATCTTCACGTGGGTGTACGAGCTGGCGGCATGGCTGGCCGAGCCCTTCCACTTCTACGCATTCCAGGTACCGCCCCTGGTGCTGATCCTCTTGCTCTACCCAGTACACATCGCCTGCGGCATCCTGATGGCCTCGGCGGAGCTGGAGGCCGAGGGTCGGGCCTACCTGGAGGCCCTCACCAAGCTCCGGTTCTGGTACCGGCTGCTCCTGGGCCTGGTGGGCATGGGACTCATCTGGGAGCCCGTGATCATCCAGAGCGACCTGGCGGCAACGCTGGGCCTAGCCGGTGGACCCTCCGCCGCCTTCGCCTTCCTCCTAGGCGCCGTGGTGGCGGCGGTGGGCGGCTCGGAGGTGCTGGAGACGGCGCGAACCCGGCTCGACGTGCTGGCGGGCCTCGGTATCCGCCTGAGGCTAGGCCGAAGCGCCGCGGCCCACCTTACCGGCGGGGTGGTCCATGCCATCTCAGCGGTGCTCATCATCCCCGTTCTCCATCTGCTCGGCTGCGCCATGGGCGCCGAGAACCCCTATCCTCCCGGCGCCTCCCTGGTGCTCCAGTCCATGGTCGCCGCTGGCTCCGCCATCTTCCTCTGCTACTCCCTGGGCGTGCTGATATGGCTGCTTCTGGCCAAGCGCAAGTGGCTCTATGGCGCGACCTACTTCGCCCTGGCCGCACTGTTGATAGGCCTTCCGTGGGTCGGCCTCTCCCTCATCGGGGGCCAGGCCGGCGCTTACCTCGCCGCCCTCTCACCCATCGCCACCTTCGCCTCGATGACCGGCGCCGGATCGGCCTGGTTCGCGGGGGCAGCCGTGGAGCTGCCCCTACCGTCACTTTGCGTCGCCACCCAGTTCGTCGCCGGCCTGGTGACACTGACCATCGCGGGCACGGTCCTCTCGCGGCGCCTCGGCTCGCGCCGCCGGGTGATCCAGAGTGACCGCGAGGTGGCCACCCGAATCCTGTCCGCCGCTTCCCTGCCCAGCTACTTCGAGCGGCTGGCCCTGAAGTGGGACAATCCCATCGCCGTCTCCACCTGCCGCACCTCGGCTCGGGCGGGAGCGACCCTGGTACCCCCGATCCTCATGGGCGTCGCCACTCTAGTCGCCCTCGCCATGGCCCTGACATCACCCTTCGGGGTGAACATCACGCCGCTCATGGTTTACGATGGCTCGATCATGGCCTCGCCGGGTTGGCGGATCCTGGGGTTCGTGGGAGTCGCGGGATGGGGAGTGGCGTGCCTGGCGATGGCCCTCAGCCTGGGCACGGCCTTCGCCGAGGACCGGCGCCGCGAGAACTTCGGCTTCGTGCTCCTCTCGCCCATGTCGAGCGCTGAGATCGTCGACGGCCGGTTCCTGGCGAGCGCACTGCCTGTGCTCTATGCCATGATCATACCTTCCGCCGTCGGCCTCGGAGGGGCCGTGCTGGCCCTGTCTCCGCTGGCGGCCGTTCACTGGCTGGTCAATATCCTGTGGATGGTCGCCATGGCCGGCGCCGTCGGGTATGCCGCCCTCTCGGGAGCCCTGGGGCTGACCGTCTCCGACGCCCGCGGCATCGGGAACGCGCTGGCCCTCCTGGTCGGCGCCGAGCTGGGTCGATGGACCATCTGCGCCATCAGCCGGGCCTCGCTACGCTCCGCTCCCCCCGCAGCCCAGACGGTGGGTACCCTTCTCGCCGGCGCGCTTCTCGTCGCCGCCGGCGTCGGTATCCTGTTCCTCGCGCGATCGGCCGCCCATAGCTCACTCAAGCGACTGCGTGAGCGCGATCCCTTCGCGGCTTAGAGCGCTTCTCTGAACTCATCCGCGGTCGGGCGCTCCGTCTCCGGGCTACTCCGCCTTGCCGGCGAGCCACGGCAGCACGGCTACCCGCGGGGCATCCGGCCTGGTGGCTGGCTCCGCTCAGGGCTGGATGCTCGCTTCGTCGCGAGAGACCTCGATGCCCAGCTCGTTGAGCCAGGGGAAAAGGTCTCGGCCCATGGCCTCGCTGAGGACCACGGCGGCGTCGTGCATGGAATAGGTCTCCAGCTCGCCCGGGTCGGCGAGCCGGCGCTTGGCCTGGAAGTACTTGGCCACGATCTCCGGCTCCTCCTGGCGGAGCTGCTCCCATAGCCAGAAGGTCTTACCCCACACCACTCCGTTGGGCACACCTTCCGGGTGGGCCAGATCGGCCGTGTCCATATTGGGGTCATCCTGCCGGGCCCGCTCGATGGTGCGCTCGATGGTGGCTCGGCCTTCCTCCTCCAGACCCAGGCGCTGGGCGAGGAGGGCGCCCACGTAGGTAGCGATGGGCTCATTCCAGGTGGGCTCGGCGAAGGGCAGGACCCAGGAGTGGGTGGCCTCGTGACCGATCAGCTCGACCATGCCGTAGCGCTCATCGGGGAAGTTGCCCCACCATACGCCCAGGCCGATGGCGTGGCCGCTGGAGAAGCCGCCGCCGCCCGTGGGAAGCAGGATCAGGGTGGACAGCATTCCTTCGGCGGGCGGGACACCCATGATCTCAGCGATGACCGGCAGGCACTCGTCGTAGATGTCGAAGATGATCTCGGCGTAGGGCTCCATGTAGTCGTTGTACTGGAGCCGCAGGCCCCCATGCTCCACGTTGTTCTCGGGCGGCGCGCCCTGGGGTTGCTGGGACGGATCGATGGCCTTGCCCGAGGCCGTCTCCACCAGCAGGGGCTGCCACCACGAGGCGTTGATGTCGTCGCTGGCATCGGGGTTGTGACCGGCCAGGGCTCGGCTGGCCACGACCAGGGTGCCCTCGCCCACGCTGCGCCGGGCCAGCATGGTCTCGCCCTCGGCGTCCTCGATCAGGATCTCCCAGTCGGCGGGGCTGGCCAGGGCGATGGTGCGGCCGCCGTACGTCTCCACCTCGCCGCCCGTGAGGGTGGGGCTGGCGACGAAGGGCTGCGCCGCCGGGGTCATGGTGAACTGGGCGCCGAAGGGCTGGCCCAGGTCGTTGAGGTGGTACCGGGTCTCGTCGCGGAAGGTGGCGTAATCGCCCAAGACGACGACCCCTCCGCCCTCCTCCAGGAAGCTCCGCACGGCGGCCACATCCTCGGCCGGGTAGGGGCAGGGCGTGCCGCCGGACTGGAGGACCATGAGGTTGATGTTGCTGAGGTCGTACTTGTGGAGCGTCCCCCAGTTCATGGTATTGCGGCCACCGGTGGGCTGGATGTACTGCCCGCCGAACCGGCCGTCGAAGTAGAAGGTGAACTCGTGGGAGATGTCCGTTACCGCGTGAATGGGTACTTCGGCCGGTCCCTGCCCAACCAGGAGGGCGGCCGCAACCATGAGCGTCGTCATCGATGCATCACCGAGTACAGAGTATCCAGGGCTACGGGCGGGGGCAAGAGGAGCGGCGACGGGCGGGGTGCTGAAGATGGCGAGGGCGGGCGCCCCACAGGGACGCACCGCTCTCGGTGTTGCTCCCGCCCAGGCTACTCCGCGCTACCAGGTCTCCACTGGGGGTCGACCAGGTACGCGTCACCCCATGGCTGTGGTCAGGGAGAGAGTCAGATAGAGGGGCACAGCAAGAAAGAGCAGCTCGGTCCCGCCCTTCGCGTGCCCTATCCCAGCCTGACGCCCGGCGGCATCGGAAGTCGCGGCTGATGAGGTCTCCTCGGCGTGCGCCGGAAGCGACGCCGGCGGCACCCGAGACGGAGCCACCGTGCGTACTCGCCCTCCCTACTCCACGGCGATCAACTGCACCCCATCGGCCACGACATACCCATCGGTGCCCTCGTTGCTTACGGTGATGGTCGTGTCGGTGCCTCCGGGTAGCTCGAAGATCCCCACGGGGATGAAGGGGTTGTCGTCCACCTCGCCGCGCTGACTGACCCGGATGGTGGCCGAGGTGCCGCCCTCGACCTCGACGGTGACCGGAACATTGGTCGCGCGGTTGCTGTGGCGCGGCGCAGCGATGAAGACCTGGTAGCGGCCAGCCTGGGGGATCTCGGGAGTGTACCTGACGACACAATCGCCCTTGGCGACGTTGTTGTCGTGGATGTACCCCGATCCGATGGCGCGCCAGGCGGCCGAGAGAGAGACCGCCCACGAGCCCTCCTTCTCGGCATCGGTATCGTCCATGGCCACGCCCTCCAGCTCGGACGGATCGATCCAGGTTACTTCGGTCTCGCCCTCATCGGGGGTGTACTCGAGGATCTGGCCGTCGTCCTCCAGGCGCTCGCGCAGGGCCTCGTACTCGATCTCCTGAACGGGCACGCCTTCCTCGATGGCCAGGTACGCGGCAGTGGCCGCCGACTGGCCGAGGATCATGAAGACCGGCTCCATGCGGATCGAGCCATAGGCTATGTGGCTGGCGGATACCGCTACCGGCACCAGAAGGTTGGAGCACTCCAGCCGCTTGGGCCGGATGGAGCGATAGGAGATGGGGTACGGCCCCGGCAGTCGGATCTGGACGTCGCCCTCGTTCTTCACCAGGCCCGCCTCGTCGACGTACCGCTGCACGTTGTGGGAGTCCATGTTGTAGGCCCCCATGGCGACGGGATCGGCGGCGATCTCGGTGCCGAGGCAGTTGTGATCGGTCATCACGTAGTCGGAGACCATGCGCCGCCCCTCGCGCACGTATAGCTGATGGGGCCAGTGTCCGTTGTCGGTGAACTCATCGGCCGACAGGCCCCACCCCGCGGCCTTCTGACGGATGGCGAGGGGCACGGCGGGGTCGTTGGCGATGAAGTACATCAGGCCCTGCTGGTAGCGGAGGTGCCTCTGGTAGATCTCCTCGCGCTCTTCGTAGCTGGCCTCGGGCCACTCGTAGTTGTGGCCGATGAAGTCCGTCGAGAAGGGGCCGTTGTTGTTGGTGTCGGTCTTGCGATTGGGCATGGGGATGCTGTGGTAGGGCATCTCCCGCCACTCCTGCTCCAGGGGGCCGCGGATGTGCAGCCATCGCGCCAGCAGCAGATAGCGCTCCCGGTCGTAGCCCGGGGGGGGCGTGTAGGGCACCCGGTTCTCGGGATCATCGGTCAGGCACATACGGAGGTTGTAGGCCTGGACCCTGTCGTCGGAGGCGCCGAACTCGCCCGGGTCGCTCGAGGTGATGCCCCAGAGCAGACCGCTGGACGGCACGTCGCGATAGCGGTACGGGCTGGTGGGCTCGGTGAACTGATGGTACTGGCGACCGGTCTGGACGCCGTTGTACTGCTCTCCGTACCGGCTGTTGGCCTCCCGGCCGACGGTGTAGGACACGCCCGCCGCGGCCATCAGGTCGCCCTCGTAGGTGGCGTCGATGAAGGTCCGTGCCCGGACCGAGGAGCCATCCTCCAGCACGATCTCCACGATACGTCCATCGCGCGTTCGGGCCTCGGCCAAGCGCGCCTCGCGCCAGACGGGGATGCCCTCCTCGGCCACCAGCGTCTCGTAGATCGCCTCGGCCAGGTGGGGCTCGAACCGGAAGCCGCCGTGGCAGGCCTGGTGCTGGGGCGAGTCCTCGCCATAGGTGGTGCGGTAATGCTCCTCGACCCGGTCGTAGAACTCCTTGGAGAGCCCACCGATGACCGACGCGTTGCCGATGTCGGTGGCACCCAGCCCCCCCGCGGTGAGGCCGCCCAGATGACGGCCGGGCTCCACGATGATCGCCGAGCCGCCCATGCGGGACATCTGGATGGCGGCCATCACACCCGCCGACGTGCCGCCATAGACGCACAAGTCCAGATCGCGTATCTCGGCCGCGCCGCCGGGGAAGGCGGTGAGAAGAGCGAGGCCGAGAACCACCAAGCTAGTCGTTTTGGTCACTGGGGAGTGCCTCCGATCCCTCGCACCCTTGATGGTTCCGCCGGCGCGAAGTGGGGCCCTCCCCGGTGGCTCAGGCGACCTTCATGATGAAGTTCACGCCCACAAAAGACGGGTTGAGCAGTATGTCGGCCGAGCCCGAGCTGGTCGAAGGCACGGGCTCGCTGGTCGCGTACGAGTGGATGTGAGCCCTGGGACCACCGCTGGGGGCCATATCCGCCTGACCGCTACCGTTGCCCGTGTCGGCATCGCTCCACTCCGACTCGAAGGTCACGCCCACATGGGTGTGCTCGATGGAGTGGGTATGACGAGCCACCTCCCGACCTCCTGCTCTACCCAGAGCAT
Source organism: Armatimonadia bacterium (assembly GCA_014730065.1). Lineage (GTDB taxonomy): Bacteria > Armatimonadota > Zipacnadia > UBA1398 > UBA1398 > UBA1398. The sequence goes on from WJIW01000162.1 coordinate 10,408, forward strand.
CGGTCTCGGTGGGCTTCTGGAGACCTCGGAGGTACCGGCCCGTCAGATCCGGCACCCGCCGCCCTCTCCAGGGCGACTGCCTGAGGTTGATGGTGCTGCCGTCGCAGAGCATCCAGCCCTGAGGGAGGTCATCCAGATCCCCCGCGTAGGCGAGTACCGTCCCGATTGGCAATGCTTGGTCCATAGTGGAGCAGTGCTCCTCTCAACCACCCTGACCCACCACCACGCATACAATCGCGTCTCAAGACCGACTTTGGGTGAACCACCCGGATCGATCCCGCAGACCCCATGGGCCATTCGCCGGCGCCGTCGGTCGCGACCAGGCCCTCCCGTTCAGAGGAGTTTCCTGCTTAGGTTGACTACCGGTAGGTGTCATAACCAGACATACGATCAGTGGTGCATTACTCCTGCTCGCGAGGTCGCTTCAAGGGGCCTTTCCTGGGTCCATCGCGGCCCCATCTGCCGGCATGTGCGCACATGCTCGGCCAGCCATGCGCACCAGGGGTGAGTATTCCTCTTTGTGGTACATCTGGAGGCTTCAGTGCTTCATAACGCGATTCGGGGCATCGGGGCCCCCTGGCCACCGGACCCGTCGGCCCTCCCACGGACCGCGTGTCGCGCATAGCAGAGCCCCGCAGCGGAGCGCCGCGGGGCTCTGGAGGCGCGTGACGGGCTCCGACGCTAGGGCCCAACGTGGTAGATCTGCTGGACCGTCTGGCTCTGGCCCGGAGCCAGCTCCACGGTCGGGGCGAAAAGCTCCAGGTTGGCCCGGTTGTCGGGGCCGTAGCCGTTGAAGTAGCAAGCCTGGACCTGGTCCGGGAGGAACCGGCAGGCGATGGTGGTCCCGCCGGCGGGGTCCACCAGGGCCCACTCCCCGGGCGGGAGGGCCTCACCCTCGAGCCGAATCTCGATCATCTCCTCGGCCTGTCGCGCCAGAGGGTGGGTCGTCGCACCTTCGCCCTCGGGGCCGACTCTCAGGTAGGCGTCGGCGGGCTCATCGAGCCGGAAGGCCGGGTGGATCCGCAGCCCCGCCGTGATGGGCGCTTCGGTGATGTTGGTGAGGGTCGAGGTGATGCGCAGGATGGGCTGGGCCTGGTCCAGCTCGTAGCGCCGCTCTAGCAGCAGGCCGTTGTCGAGCTGGGCGCTGAGGATCACCGAGCCCGGGCCTTGGGCCGCGACCTGGTAGGGCTCGATCCATCCCGGAGAACGGTAGTCGGCTGTGGAGTACTCCTCATACCCGCCAACGGTGGGATCGATGCCGGCGGGTGCGGCTCCGATCTGCAGGAGTTCGCGCCCGTCCGATTGGCGCACCAAGCTGAGGATCCGTCCCCCCAGGGATGGCACGACTACCGCGCTCAGGCCGCCGCCGGTGAGCCGTACTACCGGGTGGGCCTCGGCCGACGCCCGGTACTGGGCGGCCCAGGTATCCAGATCCCGGCCGCCGCTCCACTCGGCGATGGCGGTCTGGCCCTCGGCCGCGGCCGTGGCCATGAACTTCTCGATCAGCTCAGCCTGCTGGCCGCCCGCCGATGGCACCAGCGCCTCCTCGGTGAGCTGGTATCCGGGCTCCGCGCCCTTCACGAGCCGGGTGTAGATGATGGGCTGCCGGGCCACCCGTACCCGGTGCAGGCGCACGGGGTCGTCGGCCACCAGCTCCTCGGCACGGTCGAACAGCTCCACGTACCGGGCAATGGCGTCGGGCTCTTGGAAGGGCGCTATGGGCTCGTGGAAGATGGTCATGTGGAAGTCGGGATCGGAGACGGCGAGGTCGTGGATGTCATTCAGGTAGGCCCGGATGGGCTCGGCGGCGGGGCCGTAGTACGCCGCCAGAAACTCGTCCATCCCCGCCTCCACGTCGTAGCTGGGATCCCATAGCAGCTTGGCGATCAGGTAGGTGCGCAGCTCGGCCATCTCGCCGCCCCGCGAGAAGTAGTTCGCCTCCTCGTAGATCCCCTTGACGCCGTTGTCGATGAAGAACCGGATGTTCGGCTTCAGCACCCTTAGATTCGGGAAGGGCTGCACGCAGTGGCGGTAGTTGATCACGTAGTCCCAGATGTGCAGCCGGTCGCAGATCTCGTTCCAGCCGCGGATATCCTCCACGAAGCTGGCGTTGTACTCCGACTCGGCCAGGGGCCGGTTGAACTCACACTCGATGCTGCACAGCCGGATCGCCACGTTCTCCCGTGGCACCACATGCTCGGGAGGCTGTCTTGTGTACTGGTAGGCGAGGGTGTCGATGATGATATGCGGGTAGTCCTTGGCGATATCCTCGGCTATGGCGTTGACGAAGTGGACCATGGGTCCGCTCTGGGAGCCCTCGGCCTCGGCGAGGGCCGCGCACGAGTCGCACTCGCAGTAGTTGTACCAGTCGTTCTGGCTCACCGAGATGATGGTGGCGTCGGGGGATTCCTCGATCCACTCTCGCACCGTGTCGATGGCCACCTGAAGCACCTCGGGATTGGTGAGGCAGAGCTGGGTCCGCTCACGGATGCGCTCGCCGTCGACCATGCTGAAGTACTCGGGATGCTCGGCGAAGTACTTCGAGGGGGGCACCAGGGCATTGAAGGTGTGGACGAAGCCTCGGTAGGTGATGTGCTCGCCCCACTCCTCGGTGGCTTGGACCAGGTGGCCGTTGAGCTTGTTCCGGACGGCGAACTCCGGCGGCCGGGACTTGGGGTAGTCGGTGGCCCGGTACTCCAGGACCGGCAGGTAGGTTAGGTCGATGCCTGCCAGGTCGTACCGGCCCTCCGTGGGCCAGGTCATGCAATCCACGGTGAACCACCGGCAGTCCAGGTAGTCCTCCAGGAAGGTGTAGACGGCGTAGAGGATGCCCCGCTTGCCGCCATCGAAGAGCACGTTGCCATCCACGGTGCGGATCCGAAGGCCCTCATCGCCCAGTCCCGACGGTGCCTCGGCGCCCACCGACGCGCTCAGCTCCCGGGAGCTGATCATGAGCCGCTTCCTGGTGAGGGCGTCGCGGAGGGGAACGATGGGCAGGACCTGCCCCGTGATCCGCTCCAGATGCACCTGCAGCTCGTTGGCGGCATGTGCCTCCGAGGGGGTGGCGTCCCGGGGGAGCACGATGGCGTAGGTCTCGGGCGTGACGGGGTGGCCGTCGATGGTGATGGTGCATGTGCCCAGGTCCTCGGCGAGCGCGCTGAGTCCCTCGGTCATCAGGGCGATCTCCCTCTCCAGGGCGGCAAGGGCGGCGGCCACCTCCGAGCCCGCCTCGGCCGCCTGGAGCCGGGCGGCCGTCGCCGCGCCGAGCATCTCCAGGTAGCTGAGCCGATCTTCGATCGTCAGCGCTGGGCCCATGGCTCCCAGAACCATCACGGCCTGGGTAATGGATGTAGCCTCCGCCGCCGTCTCGGTCTCGCCGATCTCCGCGGCCAGGGCCCGGCCCATCTCCTCGGGCGGGAGCCCGTCGGAGACCTCGGAGATCCGCTCCAGCCCTCCGTGGTACTCCGCCGCGCCCGTCCGGATCATGGTTGCGAGGAGCGAGGCACGGTCCGCGGAATCCTCGGTGGCCTTCGCCATCACGCAGGCCACGTCCGATGCGATGGTTCGCGGCAGGCCCGATTCCAGCAGCCGCCGGGCATCCTCCATGCGGCCGTGCTCCACGTAGTAACGGGCCAGGAGCCGGACATCGTCATCGGAGAGCGTCTCCTGGGCCTCGATCTGGGCGATGGTCTCCTCGGGCGAGAGGATCCGCTCGACGACTACATCGTCGATCCAGAAGTCGGCCCGGTTGACGTCGGTGAAGGCCAGGGCGTGGAACCTGATGGTGGGATCGGGGCTGCGGATGGTCGTGGTCACCTGAGCCCATTCCTCGGTGGGCACGAGGCTCACGGGTGCCGAGAAGGCCCAGACGTACGAGTCCCACCCATAGGCGTAGAGAGCCTGGGCGGCGCCCTGATCGACGGTGCCCTTCACCCAGCCCGTGGCCCGGTAGGTGGCGTACGGCTCCACCTCCAGCTCGCCCTCGATGGCGATCCAGTGGGTGGGCTCCGTGATGGCCAGGTGCCCGGCCTTCTCGCCCGTGCGGGCCTGGCCCGCTTCGCCCCACGTCTCGAAGCTGGGATCGGGGAAGATGTTCTGGGCCGCGGCGCCGGTGGCCGCGATGAATGTGATGATGAGAGTTAGCCATGCCGCTCGCATGTGATCGCTCCTCTCGAGGGCCGCTTGTGCCCTCGTTCCGCCACCTGCGCCACCTGAAGGGAAAGGGGTATTCCGTGAGAGGCGGCCGGTCACCTGGGTGGGCTGGGCTGACATGTGCGGGCGCGTAGTGGGCACTTGCTGGGTAGGAGAGGTCTAGGGGCAGCGCGCTCCTTGGAGCAACGTGGTCGGGCCGAGAGACGCCTTAGGTTGGCCGCGTGGTTGCGCCGAGGATTCGGTGACCCGAGCCGAAGGACCTAGAGCGCATACTGACGAAGCCATCCATGACTCGGTTGGGCCGCCGGGGACTTGCGGCATCGGCGATGCCGCCCAAGAAGGGGTGATCGATGTTGCGCTATCCTACTGTGCACTTACCCCCCCCGCGATGCTATTCGGCGACTGATGCTGGCTAGTGTCCTGCTTGTGGCGGGCAGCCTGGCACCGTGCCGGGCGCAGGACGTGATCGAGGCCGGAGCCCCGCCACCAGGGCTCATGTTCTCTCCTGCGCCCGCAGGCTGCGACCTGAGTGGAACGATCATGTTCCGCCTCATGCGAGACGTCTCGGCCCCAGGCGTGACCCGATGGTCGGTCGAGGCGCCTGACGGTACGGTGTTCGAGCCGGGGAGCTACATTGAGCCGGACCCGTTCGATCCCTCCCGTGTCGGCTACTACTCCGACGCCTACTCGACCTTCGACTATCCCGATGGGACCTGGACCGTCACTGCTGAGCTGGATGGCGGGGGATCACCCATCCAGGCCGCGTTCCAGATGGTGAACCTGACGGTGACCGGCACCGAGG
>WJIW01000163.1 GCA_014730065.1 Armatimonadia bacterium
CGTTCAGGCCATGACGGGCACCGAGTGGGGACTATACGACGGGGGCAAGCTGGTGGGGGCCTTCTCCGCTCAGCTTACGGACCCGGTCGTGCCCGCCCAGAGGGTGGCCGAGGCGCTGGGGGCCATGGCGAGGTGGAAGCGTGACCAGGGGGCAGAGGTAGCCGACCTCTGGCTCACCGCCGAGTCCCCGGCCGACAGGACGCTCGCCCCCCACACCCATCTCCGTGAGGTGATCGGCATGCGCACCCTGGTCAAGCCGCTGGGCGGGCCTCTGGACCTGGGCGGCCAGTACGCCATCCATGGCGCATGCTGGCCTTGGTGATCCGAGCCGCAGTCGAGGAGCGCCTGGCAGGCGCCGCGTCCTAACCACTCGAACCCCTAGCCCATCGCCTTGGCCACGGGGAGGCCCTGCCATGCGGCTAGTTGTGCAACTCACCGCCTGTGCGACCATCGCCCTCACAAGCACGGCCCTCGGCGCCGAGGTCATCGGCCTGGGTCCCGACTCGGCCGAGGGGTGGGATTCGGCCAGGGACACGGAGCGGCTGGCGCGCGAGTTCTCCCTCTACGAGGTTCGCCCCATGGGGGCGCACGTGGCGTGGGAGTTCGTGCTGCGCGAGGGAGCCTTCGCCGACCTTCACGCCGAGGCGGCCGTGCCTCGGGACTTCGAGTGCATAGACGTGCGGGTCCGCAACCGGGGCCCAGGGCTGGACCTTGCCCTCAAGCTGGCCGATGCCGGCGGCGCCGAGTGGACGGCCCCATCGGTACCGCTCGCGAGCGATGACGACTGGCGAACCGTCCGATTCCCTCGTAAGGAGTGGGGCGTGGCGAGCTGGTCATCCGATGCCGACGGCGCCTTGGACTTCCCCACCCTACGCCTCGCGGTCATCGCCTTCGGCGTGGAGCCGGGGCCCGAGTACGCTCTGGACATCGCCTCGATCCAGGCCGTGCTACCCGACCGGCCCGTCCTTCGGATCACCGAGCTCGCGGCCCCGACCGCAGCCACCGCGGGTCAGGGGGTAGTCATCGAGCTGCGGGCCCGAATGGAAGGCCAGCCGCTGTCCGATGAGGCCCGGATCGTGCTAGCCGACGAGGCGGGCCACACGGTGTCCCTGCCCCTGCGAGTGGTGGAGGGCGAGGTCGCGGGGGGACAGGCGTTCAGGGCCGTCGCGGACGGATCGATCCCGACGTACGCCTTCGGCGGCGCGTACGCGGTGCAGGTCCGTATCGGTGAGGCCAGGGCCGCCACGGACACCGCTCCGACGGAGGACGAGTTGGCCCGAGTGCGGATCAGCCAGCGCGAGATCGAGGACACCTCGGCAAGGGTGGCGTCCTATCGAGGCACGCCCACCTTGCACATCAACGACGAGCCGACGGCGGGCATGACCTACACCGCCTACGGGCCCAGCGTGGAGGTGTTCGAGGACTTCGCCGAGGAGGGCGTGCGGCTGTTCTCCTTCTCCGCCACCCCGACCGAGGCGGGGTACGGACTCTCGCGAACCACATGGCTCGCGCCGGGCGAGTACGACTACTCCCAGCTCGACGAGCGCGCCCTGATGGTCCTCCAGGCCTGTCCCGATGCCTACATCTTCCCCCGGATCTACCTCCACGCGCCGCCTTGGTGGAGCGAGGAGCACCCCGATGACCTGGTCATCGAGGAGCTTCCCGATGGCACGCGCCAGGTGTTCATCCACTCCGGCGGCAAGCCCGCACCGTCCTGGGCCTCCCAGGCGTGGAGGACCGACACCATCCAGGCCATCGAGCGCATGGTGGAACACGTAGAGGCCTCGCCCTACGCCGACCGTGTGATCGGATACCACATCGCCTCGGGCACCACCGAGGAGTGGATGATGTGGGGCGGTAACGAAGGCTCGTGGGTGGACTACTCGCCAGTCAACCAGACCAAGTTCCGGGCATGGCTTCGCAGGAAGTACGGGACCGACGTAGCCCTCCAGGCGGCATGGGCCGACCGGAATGTGACCCTGGAGACCGCCGACATCCCCAGCCGCGCCGAGCGGGAGCGCACCAGCCTCGGGTATCTTCGGGATCCCGCGACCGAGGCGGCGGTGATCGACTTCTACCTGTACAACTCCTGGCTAGTGGCCGACACGATCAACACCTTCGCCGCCGCGACCAAGGAGATTGCCGGCAGGGACAAGGTAGTCGGGGTCTTCTACGGGTACCTACTGCAGCTCATCGGCGAGCAGCGGATGCAGAACGCCGGTCATCTGGCCCTCGATCAGGTCCTGGCCTCGCCCGACGTGGATTTCCTCACCAGTCCCACGAGCTACATGTTCCGGGATCCCGGAATCGGCACCAGCCATTTCATGTCCCTCACGGGCAGCGTCCGGCACTCGGGCAAGCTGTGGCTGGATGAGAACGACATCCGCACCTCGTTGGCGCCGGGTGAGGTGGGTAGCTGGGGCAAGCAGCCCACCATCGAGGGCGACATCCTCCAGCAGAATCGGGAGCTGGGCAACGTCATCGCCGGCGGAGTGGGCCAGTGGTGGTTCGATGTGGGCCGGAACCGGTACGACGACCCGCGACTGATGGCTCACCTGGGCGAGCTTCGCCAAGCCGCGGACCGGGCCATGGAGTACGACCGGGCGCCGGCGGACGAGATCGCCTTCGTGGTCGACGGCCCCTCCCTGGCCTATGCCGCCGTGGGTGCCCCCATAACGCGCTGGCTTCTCCGTCAGCAGATTCCCCAGGCCTACCGCATCGGCGCGCCCATCGGCTGGTACACATTGGATGACGTGGCTTCGCTTCCGCCGAAGCGGATGTACGTCTTCCTCAATGCCTGGGCTCCCACCGATGAGCAGCGAGCGGCCATTGAGCGACTGCGGAGCGACGGGCGAGTGCTGGTGTTCGTCGGGCCCGCAGGGGTGTACGACGGCGGCCGCTTGGCGCCGCCGATGATGGATGAGCTGGTCGGGATGGACCTGGGCTGGGATCCCGAGCCAGCCCTTCTGCGGTGCGAGGGTGACGGGCTGAGCTTCGGGACCGACCAGCCCTTCGGACCCGTCGCCTACCCCGATGACCCCGCGGCGACGGTGCTGGCCCGCCTGCCCGATGGACGGCCGGGCCTCGCACTGCTGGATGCCGGCGACTGGACCTGCGTCCACTCGGCAGCCCCGGCCCTGCCGAGCCGGCTCCTGCGTGACCTGGCCCTTCGCGCGGGCGTGCATCTCTATACCCAGGATGCCGTCGTCTACGCCTCCGAGGGATTGCTGAGCGTGAACGTGAACGAGGGCGGCTCCCGGATCATGGAGCTACCCGAGCGGGCGACGGTAACGGACTTGGTCACCGGCGAGATGCTGGCTGAGGACGTCACCCGCTTCACCTTGGAGATCGCCGATAGGGACACCCGCATTCTCGGGTTGAGGTAGCGGCGGGAAGGTGCGCCCCGAGCGCGACCGAACCCGGCCTTTCACGTAGGCTGAGGAGGAAGACGATGAGCTGGTCACGACTCGGGGCTACATCCCTCGCGTGCATGCCCCTGCTGCTTGGCACGGCCGCCCTGGGCCTGCCCGAGGACGGTATGGTCCTCCATCTGGACGCCGCCGACCTGGACGCGGGCCCACTGCCGGCTTGGCAGGACCTCTCGGGCCATGGGCATGACGCCACCGCGCCCGATCCGGCGCGGACACCGACCGTCATCGAGGAGGCTCGCGGAGACCTCTCCATGGTGCGCTTCTCGGGCGATCAGTATCTCGACGGGACCGCGGTGCTGCCCGAAGGCGATACCTCCTTCACCATCATCGCCGTGTGGCGACGGGACGACACCTCGGACGGCCAGGCCATCTGGGAGCAAGCAGCCGATGGACCGGGGCGCCGGGCGAGTCTTCTCACCGTGGGCGACGCCTACGGCTTCAATGGCCAGAACAACGATCAGCACCGCCTCATCGGATACCAGCCGGGCCTCCTGAACCTCTCGGTCCTGACCCTCAGCGAGGACGGCATGGCACGGCTGTGGCATAACGATGCTCACATCGGGACGGGTGCCGGTGCGCCCGTGGACGCGAGTTTGCAGGACACGGGTACCGATCTGTACCGGGTGGGCGCCAAGGCCATGACGGGCGGCGAAGTCCTGGAGGGCGCCATCGGCGAGATCATCATCTACGACCGGGCGCTGACGATCGAGGAGATCGCCGCGGTCAACGAGGAGCTGGGCGCCAAGTGGGACATCGGCGCCGAGGACGACGAGGGGAAGAGGAGAGTGCTCACCATGGCCATCGAGGATGTGGACAAGGGCCCTGACCGCACCTCCCTCGTCCCCAAGTTCGCCTTCGCGGAGACGCTGGAGGCGCAGGAGGCCCAGCTCGAAGACAACCCGCTCATGCTTCGGTTCGCCCAGTCGCGCCGAGCTTTCGCCGACGATCGCTACCGACCGCTGTACCATTTCGTCAGCCCCGAGCACACCCTCAACGACCCCAACGGGCTGTGCTTCTGGCAGGGCCGGTGGCACCTGTTCTACCAGGGCTATCCGCCCGAGGATCCGCGCCAGCACTGGGGCCACGCCGTGAGCGATGACTTGATCCACTGGCGCGACCTCCCCTATGCCATCTACCCCAACCCGGAGAACGCCTGCTACTCGGGCTCGACTCTGGTGGAGGAGGATCGGGTCATCGCCATGTACCACGGCACCGAAGTGGGCAACATGGTCGCCGTCTCCGATGATCCCCTGCTGCTGAACTGGGAGAAGGTGACGGGCGAGGCCGTCATCCCCCTCCGCCAGCCCTTCAATGTGTTCGACCCATGCATCTGGAAGCACGACGGCACGTACTACTCCCTGTCGGCGGGCACACTGCCCGGACCCGGCGGCAAGCCCGTCCGCGCCGAGTTCCTGCTCCGCTCGGAGGATCTGGCGAGCTGGGAGTACCTCCACCCCTTCTTGGAGGATGACCAGTACTCCCTGGTGGGCGATGACGGCGCCTGTCCCTACTTCTGGCCCATCGGCGATAAGCACATCCTGCTGCACTTCAGCCACATGAGTGGCGGGAAGTACATCCTCGGCGAGTACGACACCGAGCGGCAGAAGCTGGTCGTGCAGTCCGGCGGGAACTTCAACTTCGGCCCGGCCTGGCCGGCGGGAGTCCACGCACCCTCGGCGACACCCGATGGCGAAGGCGGCGTGATCGTGATCTTCAACATGAACGCCGCCAAGCCCACCCCTGGCTGGAACCAGATCATGTCCCTGCCCCGCCACCTGTGGCTCGAGGGCCAGGACACGCTCAGGCAAGCGCCGGCGGGCGACATCCAGTCCCTCAGGAAGAGCCACACGGCCATCGGCGAGACGGAGCTGCCCGCGAACCAGGAGGTCGTGCTCGAGGGCGTGGAGGGCAATGCCATGGAGATCATCGCCGAGATCGATGTGGGCGACTCGCCCATGGTCGAGATGCGCGTGCTGCGCTCACCCGGCAATGAGGAGTACACCCGGATCGCCTTCTACCCGAACCGAGGCTTCCATGGCCAGAGCTTGGTGTCCCTCGATACCTCGTACTCGTCTTCGCTCCACGATGTACGCTCCCGGGCACCGGAGACGGGCCCCTTGAGCATCCCGCCGGGTGAGCTCCTCAGGCTGCGGGTGTTCGTGGACCGGAGCGTCGTGGAGGTCTTCGTGAATGAGCGCCAGTGCGTCGCCGCCAGGGTCTACCCCGGACGGGAGGACAGCCTCGGAGTGTCCTTCAGGTCCCAGGGCACGGCATCCACCCTCAAGTCCGTAGATGCGTGGCAGATGGACAGCATCTACGAGGCCCACGCGGGGCAGTAGGCCGCGGTGCAGAAGGAGAGGTAGGCCGAGCCATGAACCGACGCCAAGCCTTGACCGGAGCCGTCGCCGCCGCGGCGGGAATCGGCGCCAGCGCTGTCGGCGCGGAGGAGGGAAACGTGCGTCTGCCCGAGATCGACGAGATGACCAATGTGTGCGCCCACGAGCACTGGGGCAGCCTGCCGTCCATCGGCTTCGCCGGGGAGGGCTTCCGGGCCGACAACGTTGCCGGGGCGGGGTCCGACGACGTGACCCTCTTCGACCTGCTCTTCTGCCCGTACCTCCATGGCTTCCTGGCCCAGGGCGGGTTCGACACCCATGGTCTCGCGTCGGCAGGCGGCTACTCCGACATCATGGCGATGGCCCGCCAGGAGCCGGAGAAGGTCATCGCCGCCGCCCTGCCACACCTCCGGAGCCAGCGGACCACCGGCGCCGTCACGTGCCTGACCTTGGGCGTGCGGCTCCTCCACGAGTTCGACCTGGATGACCTATCGCCCAGCAACTTCAGGGCCGTCAGCGACCGCATCAACATGCGGTACCGGAACATCTTCGGCTGGTACCGCCAGGCCATGGAGACGGCCCACATGGCCGGCCCGTACCGAGCCGTTGGCCTGAGCTTCCTGCTGGAGCGTGAGAACCCCCAGGCCGCCGAGCGCGAGCTGAGCTTCACCAAGCCGCTGCTGCGGGTCGACGACTACCTGAGCCCCGCCCACAAGGCCAACCAGCGGTTCCGGTACACCATGGACAAGCTCGGCATGGAGCCGACCGACGCCGCAACTTGGCGGGCCTTCATCGGTGAGATCATGGACCGTGCGGCCGGGGCGGGCTGCATCGGGATCAAGCAGCTCCAGGCGTACAGCCGGGACCTGGACTTCCAGCCGGTGGGCGACGACGCGGTGGACTTCTCCGCCGACGAGGGCGAGGGCCTACGGACGCTCCAGAACTGGATCGTCAACGTCTTCTGCGAGGAGGCCAACGCGCGCGGCTGGCCCTTCCAGATTCACGTGGGTACCCACAATCTGCCCCAATCCAGCCCCCTGCCGCTGGCGACGCTGATGGTCCTCTACCCCAGCGTGAAGTTCGTCATGATCCACACTTGGCCGTATCTCGACGAGACGGCCTTCCTGGTCCAGCAGCATCACAACGCGTACGTGGACACCTGCTGGCTGCCCATCCTGAGCCACTCCCACATGGAGGCCGCGCTACGGACTTACATCGGTTACGTCCCGGGCCACAAGCTGATGCTCAGCCAGGATGCCACCAGCGTAGAGCTGGCCGCCGGCTCGTCCCAGGTCAACCGGGCCCTGCTGCGCAAGGTGCTGGCGGAGAAGATCGACGACGGCCTGATCGAGGAGAGGCACGCCCTGGATCTGGCTCAGTGGGCCCTAGGGGACAACGCCCGCGCCGTGCACGGGACGTAGAGAGCGGGCCTTCAGCTCAGCACCGCCCGTAGCTCGGCCGGGGTGGCCGTTCCCGTGGCGCGCACCTTGTGAATGGTGACGTAAGCCGCCAGGTTGCCCACACACGCGGCTTCCTCGGGGGACGCACCCACCGCCAGCGATAGCACGATCCCGGCCAGCGCCGAGTCGCCCGCGCCGGTGATGTCGATGGGGCCCCGGGGTTCGAGGGTGGCGACCCGGGTCGACGAGCCGCCGGGCCGCATTACCAGCATCCCGCGGGAGCCCAAGGTAACGAAGGCCGGGCGGCCGGTGCGGTCCACAATGGCCCGAGCCGCTTCGTGGACTGTGTCGTCGGGCACGTCATCGAATATGTCCGGTGCGGCCACGCCGGTGGCGTGGCAGGCCTCATACTCGTTGACCACGAGCATCGCGGGGGCGAAAGCCATGGGCCGGGTGCGCGAGATGGCGGCCACCAGCCGGCTCGCCCCCTCCGCCGCCTCAACGATGGCCCGGGTGACCCGATCGGTCAGCACACCCATGGCCTCCTCGTTGTAGTCGGCGGCGACAAGCACGTGCCCCTCGGCCGTGGCGCACTCGATCCGCCTCAGCAGGGCTTCCTCGGACCCTGGTGCGATAGGATTCTCGTTGTCCACGTCTATCCGTAGCTCGCGCTCCTCGCCCGAGTGGGTGTCACGGACCTGGATCTTCTCGTAGGAGCCGGTGATGCGCTGATCGTCGCGGATGACCCCGCCCAGATCGATACCCCGCTCCTCCATGAAGCGGGTCATGATCCCCCCGAAGCCGTCATCGCCGATGGCGCACGCGGCGTGGACCCGTCCCCCCATATCCGCCAGGTTCCAGGCCACATTGCCCGCGCCACCGGGGTTGAAGCTATGCCACCAGAGGCGGGGAACCCGCTGACCCGTCTCCCGGGACACGCCCTTGACCTCGCCCTGGCCGTACCGGTCCAGGGAGTAATCGCCGATGACCGTCACCCGGACGTCGGAGAAGCCGGAGACGATCGCATCCAGCCGCTCCACGGGAAGGTCAGTGCACCTCATCGTCTCCATGCTGAGACCAGTCCCCTATCTGCCCGGCCGAACAACCGGCCTGTAGAACACCCGGCCATTGTAGGCCACCTTGACGACGGCCCAGTTGTGCTCGATGGCATGGGCGTACCCATCGTCGCCATGGAGCCACAGCAGCTCCTCCTCGCCCGGAGCCAGGGAGAACTCCCGCTCGCGAGGCACCACGTGGTGGAGGCCGTACGGACCGGCGGGCGGGCCGAACATCTCCAGGGGCGTAGCGAGGAAGACCTGTCCATCGATGGTATCCGGCGCCGGGTTCCGGAGCCACACCCCGATATGCCCACCCTCGCGCCTGATCTCCCACTCCAGATCGAGGGTCTCGCCGATCTCCCGGACGTCCTGATAGACCGTGCCCTGGTGCTCGATCCGGGCCTTGAGTAGCCCCTGCCGGCCCGCCTTGTCGCGTCGGCCCGTGTCGAAGCAGAGCAGCACGTCGGTCGTCTGGTGACTGAGAGGCTCCAACTCGTAGGGGATCTCCTCGGGCACCGTGCGCCAGCCCGGGGGCGTGACGAGATCCACCGTGCCGCGGACGCTCTCGTCCACCAGGTTGTTGGTGACCGAGACCTGAACGGTGTTGACCGTTACGCCGGACTGCCGGATGGGGAAGCCCGTCAGCACCTCGCCGTGGATGGCCACCCCGACGGGCGAGTAGCCCATGGGCCCGGCTCCGACATTGTGCTCCCAGTGACGGAAGTGTACGAGGTCGGCGGTCTCCTTGTCGGGCCCCATGTAGGCTTGCTCGCACGGAAGCTCGGCGGGCAGCTCGAGTTTCAGCACGGAGCCCTCGATCCCGAAGCCGTCGACGGGAAGATGGGCCTTGCCCTGCTCGATCTTTAGGCCCGACCGACCAGGCTCCTCGAGAAGATTGGCTCGAAGGGCCTCGATGATGGGCCAGGGCGAGCGAAGGGTCGCTGCGGCGGAGTGGCCGTGGGGCTCGTAGACCCTGAGCGTCAGGCCGTCTTCCCGTGCGTGCCTGCGGGCGGAGAACTCAGCCGTGGGATTGCCGTGCGGCTTGAGCGCGCTGACGATCACGTTCCCGCCCACCTCCATGAGCCGGCCAGCCACCGGCAGGGGGCCGTCTCCGCCTTCGGTGGGGATGGCGATGAGCGGGTTGTTGAAGGCATAGCCCTGCCGCGTTACCTGGGCCGCCCGCCAGTTACCCTCATGGGGATAGAGGCTGTAGTGAAACACGTGGGTCTTGTGCTCGGGCACCAGGAACCAGTCGAGTCGGTCCTTGCCCCACGGCGTCCCCCCCCACGCGGCGGTATGCATGAGGAACAGTACCATGGTGTTGTCTCGCTCCACCGAGCAGAGGGGGTTGCCCAGGTTCATCAAGGCGACGCCGTAGTCGGACGCGTGGAGGCTACCTTCGATGCCGCACGACTCGGCGGGCAGCTCGATGATGGCGTCGGACAGATCCTTGGCGAGCCGCTTACAGAGCTTCTGGAGGGCTTCGCCGCTGGGAG
>WJIW01000164.1 GCA_014730065.1 Armatimonadia bacterium
ACACTGCGCCTTCCCAGGGCAGGGACAACCCATCGTCTTCGGCGGTGTAGAACCGACTGGCCTTGATGACCTGGTTGGCCTCTGCACAGCTGGCTGGATCCAGGTCGATGCCGCCCATGGTCTGCCGAGCAGCTCGGGCCACCTCAGCGGGAGTGTAGTGCTCCACGTTGTTGGAGGAGTGAGGTGTCTTGCGGCCGTTGGCGGTGATGGTGGAGGTCATGGGTACGCCTCCTAGACCCACACTGGCTGTGGGCTCAGCAAGTACTCGCCAGCCCTGGCAGCTTGCAGCGTCGCCAAACATGTCCGTGCGATAGCCTCCGCCGCAGGAGGCGGCACGGCATTGCCGATCCTCTGCCGCCAGGCCCCGTGTGCGCGACCGTCCAGCTTCAACCACTCGCCATTGACTTGGACGGGGAACCCCTGCAGGGCGGCGAGCTCGAGCGTGGTCATCGGGCGGTGCCAGGTCCCGTCAGCGGCCATGATGACCAGGTGACATGGTGTGCGGTCGTCGATGTCGATGTGGCTGGGTTCCGCCCACCCCTCGACCCTGAGTGAGCCTCGACGGGGGGTGTGCTGGAGTCGAGGATCTGCCACCTGCCAGGGGCCGTTATGGATGGCCCCGTTGGCGATGACGGTTGTGGAGGGTGAGTTCCAGGAGGACACCCCGTGGCCGCCCTTCCGCCTCACACACCCCACACGAGGGTCTGAGATGGACCAAGAGCCGTTGTCCGGGCTGGCGTGTCCGGTGACTGCGCCACATGGTTCGGTGCCATCCAGGACCCCGTAGACCCCGCTGCGAGGCGAGCAGTTGAGCCGTGGGTCGGCGATCGAGGCCCAAGCGTTCCTCACGGCAGAATGGGCGACTACTGTGTGTGCATGCCCCTCCCGTGGATTGCCCCCCCATGGCCCGTTCTGACGAGATCCCCGAGGCGGCAGAGCCACCTCTGCAGGCAGATCCTTCCAGTCGCCTCCAGCAGGGATGAGGGCCAGCCGCACCCAGTTCTTCGCGCTGAGTCGAGGGAGGCGGTGCATCGGCCCGCCTGCTGTCGATCCCGGGACTGGCACGGGCAGCTCGCCGAGGACCTCGCCGACCGGCCGCACACGTCGGATCGGTGGCTCGTAGAGGTACTCTGGGATCTGCTCCATGTGGCGGGCGACGAGCAAGAACCGCCGGCGACGCTGGGCCAGCCCGCCGAGCTCGCCGCAGTCGTGGATGGTCTCCCGGACGGCATAGCCGTAGCGGTGGAGCATCCCCACAACCTGGTCGAGCCAGTGGCGGCCTCGGGAGCGGATACGAGGGACGTTCTCCATCACGATCAGGGGTGGTGGTGTGGGCCACGCCTCGAGCGCGATCCAGATCCCACGCTGAGCCAGGGAGCTCATAGCGCGGTATCTTGGTGTCTTCGCGGTAGCCTTGGGCAGACATCCGCTGAAGCTCTTGCACGGTGGCGACGTGAACACCACGTCGGGGCGATCCGTGCAGGCTGAACGGAGCTCGTCCGGGGTCATCTCGGCCAGGTCGGCGACGGTGGCTGTCTCGCCTGTGAGATACTCGAGGTCTCGGCAGGCAGCTGGATCGACGTCGAAGGCGCCTACCGACGCGAAGCCCGCGAGCTGGAAGCCGAGAGCTCCGCCTCCCATGCCGGCGAAGAGATGGATGACGGTGGGGTCACCCATCAAGCACCTCCAACGCCCCATCACACTCGTGTATCTCCACCTGGTCGATGACCTCGCCCTCGACATCCACGCTCTCTACGTGTACAGGAGCGCGGACCCAGTAGGTCACGACACAACCAGCGGCGTGCTCGATGGATACTCTTACGACTCCCTCGCGGTGGAGATCTTCTGGAGCATGCGACATACCTGGCGGCATGATGTCATGCCATTGGGAGGTCATGACGACCTCCGTATGTCGACCCCCCATGGCGACTCAGGCCAGAACACGTCTACCCGGTCGTCCAGGCCAAGGTTGATCTCGTGCCCACGCTCATGCTCGTCGAGGAGCATCTCCAGGAGTGCCTCGCGGATCTCCGCTAGCGCCTGGTCGACCGTGCGCCCCTCGGCGACGATCCGCGCGACCGCCCGCCATGACACGTCGACAGTCAGCGTGATTGACCGCCACACCTCACGAGATCCATCAAGGATGTGCCCGCAGGTCCAACACTGCTTTTTCTCACCCTCTCCGGCCCGCATATCATCATGGTGCGTGCAGTAGCCGCACTCCTCGTGGGCGAGGACGATCTCCTCGACGGGGTCGATCTCTGCCTCGTCACCATCAACCCACTCGCCGCACTGGGGGCACTGCAGGCGTTGGACGGCGTAACCAAAATCCTTCATTTGCAACCCTCTAATCTGGCGCAGGATAGACTGTCTCGCCTGCCTTGGTAACCATCACCAATTCGGCAAGATGCTCAATCTGAGCGTCCCTGGCTGCGTCCCAGGCTCCGGCCCAGGCTGCGTCCCTGGCTGCGACACTGGCTCCGGCCCAGGCGGCGTGCAAAGCTACGGCCCCGGCTGCGGCCCAGGCGGCGTGCAAAGCTGCGGCCCCGGCTGCGGCCCCGGCTGTGGCCCTGGCTGCGGCCCTGGCTGCGGCTCGGAGACTCTCGTCCCCGGCTGCGGCCCAGGCGGCGTCCAAAGCTGCGTCCCGAGCTGCGGCTCGGAGACTCTCGTCCCCGGTCTCGAGGTACTGACGTACCACATCTGGAGCGTTCCAAAGGTGGATCACTTTTAGCGCGCACCAACGGCTGAATGTGTGATCGGCGTCTGGCAGCATCCTGATGAGCACCCACAGACGATCTGTCGCTGGGATGTCCATCCGAGCGATTGTCCTCGCGTGTACGCGAGATCTACCGGAGAACAGCTCCTCCACTCTCTCACGGGGATATTCTCCACAGGGGGACCAGGCCATGACCTGCTTTACAGTGACCGTTTTCACGTCATCCACCTCGTTTCATCCTCCTCGTTCGCAAAGCGTGACCGCGGTGTCGAACCGCGTGTGGGCACCCACAGCACCTGCGCCACGCCGCCCGTCTCTCCGGACTGTCACCTCGTTGACCCTCGAGGTTGGGGCTGGACTATTACGCCGCCAGTCTCACGCCTGACGTCCACCTGTCAGGAAGGCCCGCCTGATGGCGGCCATGGGATCTCACAGTAGCGGGGGCAGGGTTCGAACCTGCGA
This sequence comes from Armatimonadia bacterium, assembly GCA_014730065.1. GTDB lineage: Bacteria > Armatimonadota > Zipacnadia > UBA1398 > UBA1398 > UBA1398. The sequence continues at coordinate 3,179 of WJIW01000164.1, forward strand.
CCTTCGGGTTATGAGCCCGACGAGCTACCACTGCTCCACCCCGCTGAGGTGCGGCCGACACGGTGTCATCGCCGACCAGCGCCGGTCGCGTGAATCGCCGATCTACA
>WJIW01000165.1 GCA_014730065.1 Armatimonadia bacterium
GACGATGAAGTCCTCGATCTGGTTCTTCTGCTTGCTCGAGTCGAAGTCGCCGTCCTGGACGATCAGCTCGATCCCCCGGGCCTCGGCCTCGGCGACCATGGTCTCCTCGAGCACGCTGTAGAAGTTGTGGACCCGGTTCAGAAGCGTGACCCCGACGCGGTAGTCGGCCTCTCCGTCGCCCGAAGCCGTGGCGGCGGGGCTGGTCGCGGCGCTTCCGGAGGTATCCTCGACCTTCTCTACACACCCCGCGAGCACCATGGCTCCCAGTATGGTGGCCAGAGCCAAAGCCCATCCCATGTGCCTTTGAATCGTCACCGATCACTCCGCCTTTCGCCTGCTAGATCACCTTCAGCCAGCTCGCCCTCGAAGCCCCAGAGCTTGGCCTGGGTGGTTCGCACGTGCACCAGATCGCCCTCCTCGGCCGCCCCTCGGGGGCCGAAGATCACGAGCTTGTTCGTCCGCGTCCGGCCCGAGAGCTTCGTGGGATCTCCTTCGCTGGGGCCATCCACCAGCACCTCCACCGTCTCGCCCACGAGGGGCTGGTTGCGTTCCCGGGAGATGTCCTTCTGGCGGGTGGCCAGCTCCTTTAGCCACTCCACCTTCTCCTCATGCGGCACCGGATCATCCATCTCCGCCGCCGCCGTGCCCGGCCGCGGCACGTAGATGAAGCTGAATGCCGAATCGTACCGCACCTCCTCGAACAGCCGCAGGGTCTCCTCGAACTGCCTCCGGGTCTCGCCGGGGAAGCCCACGATTACGTCGGTGGTCAGGCTGAGGCCGGGCATGGCCTCCCTGGCCGCCTCCACCAGGGCCAGGTACTGGTCGTGGGTATAGCCTCGGTTCATGCGCGCCAGGATCTCGTCGTCGCCCGCCTGCACGGGGAGGTGCAGGTGCTCGCAGACCGACTCCAGCTCAGCCATGGTCTCCAGCAGCTCGGCGTCGCAGTCGCGGGGGTGGGAGGTGGTGAAGCGGACCCGGCGCAGCCCATCGATGGCATCCACCCGCCGGAGGAGCTCGGAGAATCGTGGCGCGTCCTCGGGCAGGTCTCGGCCGTAGGAGTTCACGTTCTGCCCGAGGAGGGTCACCTCGATCCAGCCCCCTTCGGCCAGACGGCGCACTTCATCGAGCACCTCGTCCACAGGGCGGCTGCGCTCGGGTCCTCGGACGTAGGGGACGATGCAGTAGGAGCAGAAGTTGGTGCAGCCATAGATGATGTCCACATAGGCGCGGTGCCGGCTCCCGTGCTCCCGGGGCAAGTCCACCGCGACATCGCCGGCCATGTCCAGGGCCGAGCCCCTCTCGCCCGCCAGGGCCGACCGGATCAGACGGGGCACGGCCGACAGGTTGCCCGTTCCACAGACGAAGTCGAGTTGAGGGTACCGGTCCAGCAGGGCCTGGCCGTGCTCCTGGGCCATGCACCCGCAGATGCCCAGTACGTCGAGGGTGGCCTCGCGCCTCCTGGCCGAGAGGGCCCCGATCTTGGCCTCTACTTTGCGCTCGGGCTTGGCCCGGACGGCGCAGGTGTTGATCAGGACCACATCGGCGTCGGCCTCATCGGCGACGGGCTGGTAGCCCTCGGCCATGAGGACTCCGCTGATGCCCTCGGAATCGTGCACGTTCATCTGGCAGCCGTAGGTAGTGATGTGGAATGTCCGCATTTTAGCCGATGGCGAGAAAGTTTTGGCAAGCGCCGGTCATGTGGTAGGGTTTTCCCGCGGGTGGCGGAATGCCCTCCCGTGTCAAACGCGCCCCTTTCCGTGGGGCTGCCAATAAGATGAGGTGACCCATGCGCAACGCTCAGCTCGCCATCCCCATTTTGGCCCTTCTCGTCCTCGCCGCACAAGTGGCGCCCGCCCAGGCCCAGGATGCCTGGGACCTGACGGAGCTGCAGGCCATCGAGATCTGGGATGCGCCCACGGCCCCGCTGGTCGACGGCGACCTGGACGAAATGGCATGGCGCGATGCCCGCCAGTACGGCATCCAGGGCACCGAGGCCATTCTGCCCGAGCTGAAGGTCATGCTCACGCACCATGAGGGCATCCTGTACGCGGGCTTCGAGATGCGCGAGCCCGACGACGGCTTGGTTGCCGACGCCGGCGACCGGGACGATGAAAAGGTGCTGACGGACGATTCCGTCGAGCTGATCCTCGACCCCGACCTGACCCTGCGCGACGGGATGCGTATCGCCGTCAACTCCCGTGGTGTGTTGTACGATGCCCTGCTGGCCCACGGGGGGAGCCATGAGGCGCCGGCCAAGGACTACGAGCTGGAGGTCGGCGTGCAGACCCGGGGCCGGGTCTGGAGCACGGAGATCGCCATTCCCTTCGACGAGATGGGCATGGCTGGCGAGTTCGGCGAGGTGCTCGGCGTCAACGCCGCCCTGCGCAAGGCCGGCGGCGGCCGCACCTGCCTCAGCGTTACCGAGGGCGAGTGCGACCTGGCGGGGATCTCGATCGCCGGCATCGGGCTGGAGGCGCTGGACGAGGACCAGGTCCGCATCGACCTGTACGATGCCAGCGTATCGGGAGGCGAGCTGACCTTCGATATGGCCGCCCGGAACAAGCTACACCAGTCCGAGCACTTCGACTTTACCATTCGGGTGCTCAGCCCCCACAACCCTTGGGTGAAGAGCTCCTTCTTCATGATGATCGATGACCACGAAACCGCTCGCTTCGAGCGCGGGCCCTTCGAGCTGGGCGAGGGTGGCGCATGCCTGGTGATGATCGAGGTCGTTAAGCGCAACCGCGAGCGGGCCAAGGAGAACCTGGGCATCGTGGCTTATGCCGGAAGGCCGGCGGAGTAGGCCACAGGCCGCAGCACACTAGCGAGGAAGGGGACCCATTCATGTACGCGGCGATTCGCGACGGCGTGCTACTGCACGCGGGGTACAAGACCATCGGCGAGGGCCTCCGAGAGCTGGACATCCAGGGCATCGAGCTGGCCATCGACCGGGACATGACCGTTCACGCCATCGATCCCGCCGAGAACGGCGACCGACTGGACCTCTCCCGGCCCGAGGGTATCGATGCCCTCCGGAGCCAATGCCGGATGTACAAGGCCCGTATCTGCGCCCTGCTCATGGCCAACAACTTCGGCGCCGATGATGTGGACTTCGAGGTCCAGTGGACCGTCGATACCGCCAAGGCCGCCGCTGTGTTGGGGGTGCCCGTGGTGCGCATCGATGCCATCATGCATGGCGAGAAGGAGCTCCCCCTGGAGAAGCGCCAGGACATCTTCCATGGCGCCATGGCGCGCATCCTCGATGCCACCGCCGACCTGGACGTGGAGTTCGGGATCGAGAACCACGGCTACCAGGGCAACGATCCCGAGTTCCTGGAGGGCGTCTTCGAGCGTGCGGGCAATCCACGCCTCGGCCTGACCATGGATACGGGCAACTTCTACTGGTGGGGCCACCCCCTCGACGAGGTCTACAAGATCCTGGAGCGCCTGGCTCCGCACACCAAGCACACCCATGTGAAGAACATCAACTACCCGCCGGAGACCCGCCAGGAGCACCGGGAGATGGGCTGGGAGTACGGCAAGTACGTGTCACCCATCCCCGACGGCGACATCGATCACACCAAGCTGGTGGGCTATCTCAAGGCCATCGGCTATGACCGGGACTTCACCATCGAGGACGAGTCCCTGGGGAAGTTCGCCGAAGGCGAGGGCCGCCTGGAGGTCGTCCGGCGTGACGTGGAGTACGTGAAGAGCATCCTCTGATGTCCATTATCCACCGATGGCGATGGCTCGAAGTTGGGCGGGGGCCCCGTTTCCATGGGGCCCTCGTCTGCGTCTCGGAGGGTGGCAGGGAGCTGGGCCGCCTGGAGTTGGCTGACGAGATCGGCGAGCTATCGGACCTGGCCAAGTGCCACCCGCCATGCAGTCCCTTGCGGGACTTCTTCGATGCACTTCTCACCTTGGGCAAGGGCGCCCGCCCCCAGCGCGAGAGCCTCGGGCCGCCCGACCTCGCCGTCCATGGTGCGGTTCTCGATCGCGGCGACGACGCGCTCTGGGGCGAGCTGATCGGGCAGGCGTCCGACGCGGGCGGCTTGGTCGGTCGCTGGCGCTCGAGCTGGCTCCTGGCCAATGTGGACAACGAGCACTACAGGGGTGTCTTTCGGGGTGTCCTGGACCTGGCCCGGCAAGCCCGCGCGGCGGGCGGCTCCCTGCGGCTAGAGCCCGGCTCCTCGGCCTCGGCGGAGCCCGATCCCACGGTCTTGCATGTTGCTCGGCAGCTCGCCCCATGAGGTGCTTCGACCGGCCGCCGCGCTTACCCTTGCAGGCGCGGGCTGTATCGGCGGCGAAGCCCTCGATCACACGATCAGGCGCAGAAGGAGCCCAGCTATGCAGACCTCTCTGAACCCCGTTATCTTCGGCCCTGGCCTCACCTTGGAGGACCAGATCAGGATCGCCGCGGAGGTTGGCTTCGATGGCATCGACACGAGCATCGAGGCCATCGCCGCCATCGCCGAAGACCATTCGGTCAGCGGGGCCAAGGCCCTGTTCGATGAGAAGGGCGTGCAGCCCGCGGCCTGGGGCCTGCCGGTCGACTGGCGGGGCTCGGAGGACTCCTTCCGCAGCACCCTGGAGTCGCTGCACGACTGGGCCAAGCTCGCTCGCGACCTGGGGTGCTTCCGCTGCTGCACCTGGATCCCGCCGGTGGTGGAGAACCCGAACGAGACGCGGCGCCTCGCCGTCAGCCGTTTCGCCGAGATCGCCGGCGTGCTCGCGCCGCGGGGCATCCGGCTGGGCCTGGAGTGGGTGGGGCCCAAGACCAGCCGGGCGTCGGGTCAGGAGTTCATCTACCGCATGGACCACCTCCTGGAGCTTATCGACGCGATAGGGCAGCCCAATGTAGGGCTGCTGGTGGATAGCTTCCATTGGTTCACCGCGGGCCACACCGCCGAGGAGCTGGCGGCTCTCGAGGATGACCAGATCGTGCACGTCCACATCAACGACGCGCCGGACAAGCCCAGGGATGAGCAGATCGATATGCAGCGCCTGCTCCCAGGTGAGGGCGTGATCGATCTCCCCGGCTTCCTCCGGGCCCTGCGCGAGGTCGGCTACAGCGGGTACATGGGCGTGGAGACCTTCAGTGACGACCTGAAGGCACTTCCCCCCGAGGAGGCGGCTCGGCGCGCCAAGGTCGCCGTGGACTCGGTTCTGTAGCCTCATCCTCAGAGGCCGCTACCCGCGGAAGGCCCTCTTCAGGACCTCCATGAAGGACGGCACGCCCGTCATGGGATCCTCGGGCTCCTCGTACTCCATATTGATGTAGCCCCGGTAGCCCTCGTCGGCCAATACCCTTCGCACCAGATCGTAGTCCACGTCATGCATCTCGCCATCGGTGCCCCGGTGGCGGCGCTTGGCATGGACGGTCAGGACGTGGGGTGCGGTCATGGGCAGCTCGCGCTCGGGCTCCTTGTAGTTGCCTGTGTCCAGGTTGATGCATAGCCACGGGCTGTCGGTCACGGCTCGGACGATGCGCTCGACCTGCTCGGCGGTGGATGTGATGCCGCCGTGGTTCTCCAGGCCGATGACGATGCCGTGGGCTTCGGCGTGGGGCAACAGCTCCTCCAGGCAAGCGACGCAGCGCTCGAAGGCAGCCTGCTCCGTATCGCCTTCGGCGGGGCCGCCGGCGAAGACCCGGATGAAGGGCGCACCCATGATCGACCCGTAGTACATCCACTGACGGGTCTTCTGCACATCGGCTCGGCGCGCGTCGTCGTCGGGGTTGCAGAAGTTCGTGCCGACGGCGGTGCCCGAGACCTCCAGGCCACGCACGAAGCACTCGCGCTTCAGTTTCAGCACCTCGCCGCGGTCGGCCTCGGCGAAGTAGTAGCTCGTCAGCTCCACGCCATCGAACTCGAGCTTGACGCATTCGTCCAGAAAGCCGGTCATGGTCATCTCGCCGGCTTGCAGCTTCTCACGGTAGGAGTACGCGCAGCATCCCAGCTTCACAAGGGGCCTCCTCGGCCGGCTCCCATCGAGGGGGGCGCGGCACGGGGGATAGTTGGGCATGGCGCCGCCGATCCCCTTCCCCCGAAGGGCCGGGGCCAAGTCCCGCGAACCTGGGTGTCGGAGGATGAGACATGACCACCATCGGCATCATCGCCGCTTCCTGTCAGCCTGAGCCCGAGCGTCTGCGGGCCGGCATCGCCGTGCTGGAGGAGCAGGGCTTCCGAGTCAAGGTCGGGGAGCGGAACTTCGAGCAGCGGCCCCATACGCCCGAGGAGGATGCCCTTCGGGCCCTGGAGCTGGAGCGGATGTTCCTGGACCCGGAGGTCGACGCGGTTCTGTGCGCTCGTGGCGGGTACGGCGTGGCGCGCCTGCTCGATTACGTGGACTGGGACAAGCTGGCCGGAGTCGAGAAGCCCTTCTGCGGCTACAGCGACATCACCACCCTCCACGGGATCCTGGCCCGGCAGGTCCCCCGGCTCCGCCGGGCTTACGGACCCATGGCCGCCTGCCGGATGGTCGAGCATCGCAGCCCCCGGGCCCAGCAGCTCTACTCGTTCCTACGAGGCGAGGGCCTGGGCAACGTCCTCGAGGACGCCGCCGATGAGATGCGCGTCATCCACGGGGGGGCCGCCGAGGGACCGGTGACGGGCGGTTGTCTCTGCCTGGTGGTCTCCACCCTGGGTACTCCCTATGAGCTGGATACCGATGGCAAGATCCTCATTCTGGAGGACATAAACGAGGAGTCCCGGCGCGTGGACCGGTACCTGACGCACCTCAAGCACGCGGGCAAGCTCGATGGCGTGGTGGGCGTGATCGCGGGCCAGACCTTCTGCCTGCCCGACGAGAAGGACCCCATGGGCACCCAGGACGAGATCCTGCTGCGCTACCTGGAGCCCCTGGGGGTGCCGCTGATCTTGGATGCGCCCATCGGCCATGTCGACGAGCTTCTCACCGTGCCGGTGGACACGCCAGCAGTGCTCGATGCAGACGCGGCGGGCGGGCCCTCGCTGGTCGTGCAATCGGGCTGATGGCGGAGCGTTCTACTCCGGGTAAGTCTTGCCGCCGATCTGCATAAACGTGGCCTGATGGTCGACGGTGTCCTTGACCACCTTGACGGGGCCGATGCGGAAGGCCAGCCACATCTCCCAGCGGATGTCCACGCCTTCTCCCTTGATGGTGATGTCGAACTTGGGGCAGTTGTCGAACCGGCCGGCGGGCAGGACCAGGTCGTCCACATCCGATAGCTCGCTGACGAGGGTCACCGGGGTGCGCTTGGGCTCCGGCGCGGGACGGTCGTCATCTTCGCCATCTCCCCCCGGTGGCGGCTCGCCCGGCGGCTCCTCCTCATCTTCCACCCATTCGACGAGAGTAGCTGACCGGTCGAACCGGCTGCCGGGGCTCATCAGGGCGGGGGCGATGGGTGTGGGCGGATCGAGCCAGCCCAGCTCATTGCCGTGGAGGAGCACGCCCGTGTCGCTGAAGGTCAGATCGACGAACTCGTCGGTCACCGCGGAGCCCGGCGGGGAGAAGATGACCCGGTAGACGCCCCGTCCGTCAACGGTCTCAGTGGCTGCCCAGCGCCACTCCACGGCCCCACGGACGGAGTTGTAGCGAATCAGGTCCTGGCGGCCGATGCGGAAGTACTCCGAGGCCCGGACCTGGGGCGGGTCGACGGGATCGTCAAGGCCCGTCGTGATCGCGCCCGGCCGCACCTCGATGAGCCCGGCGGCGGGCTGAAAGGCGCCCGTGGTATCGGTGGCCTCGATGGCGTACTCACCCGGTCCGATGGCATCGAAGGAGTAGAACCCGCGGGAGTCGGCGATGATGGGCGAGCCTTCGCCCAAGGTCACGTTGGTAGCGGCGGCCTCGACGTAGATCGTCGGGTCGAGGGGATGGGGTGAGAAGCGGAGCGGCCTGCGGCCCAGCTCGTCGGGCTCGCGGGGGACGAAGACCCACCCGTCCACGATCCCCGTGTCGCGGGTGCCGGCGTCGTCGAAGAAGGGGCTCCAGGCGCCCGTGCCACCTCCACCGCCGACGACGGCGCAGCCGGTGACGAGACAAGCGACGGCACCCAGGGTGGCCAGCAGAGTGCGTGTCATGGCAGATCCACCTCCTCGGGCGCGCGGGGCCGCAGCGTGATCTCGGCCGCGGGGGCGGTGTCGACCAGAACGGTGACGACACCCGCGTCATCGGCGACGACCCGCCCGCTGGTAACGGCGCCACCGGGTATGGTGACGATCAAGTCCAGCTCCTCGTTCGGCAGAATCGGCAGCTCGCCCGAGGTCAGGCGGAAGCCATACTCGATGGGCGTGCCGCCGGCGATCCACCCGCCGCGGGTCAGAGTATAGCCGTACTCGGCGTCGGGCGGGCCGATCGTCAGCGACAGGCCGTCGGGCCCGTACTCGTGGACGGCCACCAGGGCCTCGGGGTTGAGCACCTCCAGGGGCAGGTCCCGGGCCGCCAGCAGCCCGCCACCGGGCACCTGGCCGAGGACTTCGGTGTGCGGCAGGTCTCGGCCCGTATGGACCAAGCAGTCGGTCAGGACCACGGACGGTGCGTCGGTCAGCCGCAGGCGGACGACCTGGGGGCCGGGGCCGTAGTTGGCGATGACGGCCATGCCATCACCGGCACGCACGTCGAGCGCTCCCCCGCGTATCCCGGGGCTGGATAGCTGCTCAACGATAGCACCGCGGCTCAGGAGATCGCCCCAGAACCGCTCGCCCAGCGGCGAGTCGGGATACCAGTCGTCGAGGCAGGGCGTGGTCGAGTACACGACGGCGCCCTCACCCAGGTCATTGACCATGATGCCCGAGTACAGAAGCTCGCGGTTGCGGCGAGGATCCCTGCGCGTGCGGAAGACCACCACCGGTTTGGCGCCCGCAGTGACCCGAGCATCGCCCATCAGGCCCCGGAAGGGCTTGCCGCTGGTCTCCATGCCTTCACGGAGCGAGGGGAGCGAGGGCGATTCCATGTAGACCGTGCCATCGAACTCGGCGGGGAGGACGTACCCGACCCGGAGCACCCCCAGGAGGGTGATCAGGGGCTCGGTGAAGGCCTGGAACCCACCCGACTGCCACGACCCGATGCCCAGGTCGCAGTAGAGGGCTCCGCCGGCGCCCACCCAGTCCCACAGCATGCCGACCAAGTCATCGCTGGCGTCGTAGAGCTGGGGGGCTAGGACCGTGCGGTACCCGGCGAGCACATCGGGGGTGACCAGGTGGGCGGGGATGATATCCATACCGCCCCAGCGATGGCCCTCGCCGTACAGCGTCATGGCGGCCATGGGCTCCGATGGCCACCCGGGCACGTCCAAGAGGCCATAGAGGGGCACGCCGGCGGGCGATGGCGGTCCGGCGTGGATGGGCTCATAGAGCAAAGCGGTCGTGGGGCGCGGCTGGTAGTCCCAGAGATGGGTGGCGTCGATCCACCC
>WJIW01000015.1 GCA_014730065.1 Armatimonadia bacterium
TCCTCGACCTGGGCTGCCAGCTCCTCGATGGACTCGGCGTTCTCCTGGCCGATGCGCGACACCTCGCCGGTGTGGCTGCGGACCTGCTCGCCAAGCTCGCGTGTCTTCTGGGCGGCGCCGGAGATCTGGTTCACGCCCTGGGCGGCGGCGTCGACACGCTCCAGGATCTTCGCCAGGGCCTCCTCGGCGCCTTGGGCCAGCTCCGTGCCCTGCTCGACCTGAGCGGTGCTCTGCTCCTGGGCGGCGACGGCCTTGGACATGGCCCCTTGGATCTCCTTGATGAGGCCGCCGATCTCCGCCGTGGACTGCCCGGCGCGCTCGGCGAGCTTCCGGACCTCCTCGGCCACTACGGCGAACCCCTTGCCATGCTCGCCGGCCCGAGCCGCCTCGATGGCGGCGTTCAGGGCCAGCAGGTTTGTCTGGTCGGCCACGTCCTCGATGACCTGGATGATCTCGCCGATGGCCTCGGACTGGCGGCCCAGCTCGGCGATGATCGCCATGGACTCCTCCGAGCTGCGGCGGATCTGCTCCATGCCCGAGAGGGTGGATCTCACGGCCTCGGCGCCCTCGTTGGCGGCCTCGGTAGCGTTGTCGGCGTTCCCGCTGACCTCTGTCGACAGGCTCGCCACATCCTCGGCGGCGGCGACCATATCGCGGACGCCCTTGTCGGCCTCGCTGATCCGCTCGGCTAGGCTGACCGCGCCCTCGCGGACCGTCGTCGCCCGGTCGTCCGCCTGCCCCGCGACGTCGATGCCCGTGGTGAGGACGGTGCGCTGGTCCCGGCTGCCCTCGGCGACGGTCTGGACCACGTTCGCCACTTCCTCGGAGCCATGGGCGCTCTCGTTGGCCGTGGCGGCCACCTGCTGGCTGGCCGCGGCCAAGGACTGGGCGGACACGCCCACATCCCCGATGATCCCCCTGAGCCCCTCGACGAAGCTGTTGAAGCCCGACACCAGCCGGCCCACCTCATCGTTGGTGTTGGATTCGAGTCGCTGGGTAAGGTCGCCCCCACCCGCGGCCATGTCCTCCAAGGCATCGGCTACGGAGCGGATCGGCTTGGAGATGATGTTGGCCAGCACGAAGCCAAGGATCACGGCGAGGATGACGCCGGCGACCAGTCCGCCGTAGGTGATCATGCTGATCTTCTTGGCCTGGGCCGTGAACTCACTCATGTAGGTGCTAGCGCCGATGACCCAGTCCCACTCGTCGTAGTACTCGACGACGGCGAACTTCATCTCCGACTTGCCTGTCTCGGGATGCTCCCAAGGGTAGTAGTGGATGCCGGACTTGTCGGTGACCATCTCTTTGACGAAGGCCACGCCGTTGTCGTCCTTGGCGTCGATCTTGTTCTCGCCATCGGCATCGCCGACGCCGTCGCCATCGGCGTCGTTGCTGATGATGTAGTTGCCCTCACTGTCGAAGACGAACACATACCCCGTGGTGCCGACATTCATGTTGACGATGGCGTCGTAGGCGAGCTGCTTCGCTTCCTCCTCGCTCAACTGACCCGCGTCGACGCGCTGCTGCACCGCCGCTGCCACGTCCTTGGCCGTGGCAGCTATGTCGCCCACGTCGCGCTCAGCTACGTCCATCAGGGCACCCATCGCCACCCTCTGTGCCGCAATGCCCAGGCCCCCTGCAGTGACGAGAGACACTGCTACGATACCTAGTACGATACGCCACCGCATGCCGAGTCTGCTTAGCATCGTGTACGACTCCTTTTCCCCTGTTCGCTCACCCGCACCGATCCCTTGACGGGTTCCGGTGGGTGTGAGGTCATTGGCCTGCCTTGCTGAGCGGGGTCGGAGACCTAGGCCGGGTCGGCCAGGGCAGATATGTGGCTGTTGGCGACAAGCGCCGTCCGTCCCGCGTCTCTGACATCTTGCCATGGCGAGGAGCCGATCATGGGTTGGTTCTGGGAGTGGTGGATATTAGGTCCAAGTAGTCTTGATTAGCGTCCGAGGCCAACATCGGCGGGAGGTCGGCGGAGGGCTCGCATCCGCTTGTATCGGTAGTCCCACGGGTCGGACGGTGGCTTCCACGCACAGAGCAGATACAGCCAGGTCCGGCCGTCCACCTCGATCACCGTGGCCTCAGGCACGTGGGTCGAGTCGCCGGGCAGAGGCCGAAGGTGCCCCACGACGCGCCAGGAGACGCCGTCGGGCGACACCGCCATGGTGAGCTGCCGTGTATCCCCGCCCCACTCCGCGGGATAGCCCGGCGGGTCCGCGAAGGCCACGTACGTGCCATCACATCTCACCACGCTGGCGTTCGGCCAATCCCGCAGGAGCGGCTCATCGCCCGCCCGCGCCACTTCCCAGGCGCGGGGGTCGAGGAAGTCGCCGCCGCACTCGGCCAGGCCCATGGAGACGAATGTGCCCGGTAGGAAGTAGTCGAACCAGATGCGCCACCGATCGCCGTCACGCATCAGCGAGGGTCGGTGATAGGATCCCATGTGACCTTCGGGCGCCGCGCCTATCTGGCCATCCTCCAAGAGCCAGGGCTGGCGATCCGTCTCAGGCCAGATCAGGAGCGGCGCGGGCGATCGCTCCCAGTGGATGCCGTCCGGGGAAGTCGCGCCCATGATGCATGAGATCACCTGCAGCTCGCCCGGTTGGCCCGGCGCCTCCGCTACGCCCACCGAGGAGTAGGCCATGTGGTAAAGGCCTTCGTGGCGTACCACCGAGGGGTCGCCCGCATGGAAGTTGTCGTAACGGGTGTCGCCGGCGGACAGCACGGGCTCCCATCGCGCTGGGGTCATGGTGGCATCCCACTGCCCATCGCCCGCCCACACCTCCCAGTGACGCATGTCCGGCGAGCGGGCGTGGAAGATGGCGTCATAGCCCGGATGACCGGGATTGCCCTCCTCGCTGGCCCAGCCGAAGAGCCACATGCGGAAGGGGTAGTCGTGATCGTCGACTTGCAGCACATGGGCGTTGTACAGGTTCTCGAAGCCCCATAGCAGAGGGTCGGGGAGAAGCTCCCAGTCGCCCGTGAGGTCCACCAAACGGGGATCGCCGGTGGGCTCGTCGGCCAGGGCGCTACACGCGGCCACGGTCGCCAGGCAGAGAAGGGCGAGTGCCGCGCTACTCCGGCCCATCGGCGTCCGCCTCGGGTAGCGAGAAGTAGAACTTCGAGCCCTCGCCGGGGGTGGACTCGACCCAGACCCGTCCGCCATGCCGGACCACGATCCGCCGGACGATGGCCAGTCCGATGCCCGTCCCGGGGTACTCGCCGCGCCCGTGCAGACGGCGGAACACATCGAAGACGACCTCCTCCTGCCCCTCCGGAATGCCGATGCCGTTGTCGGTGACGCAGAAGGTCCATTCGCCATTGGCGCTCTCGGCCTCCACGTCGATCCGTGGTGGCTCGTCGCCCCGGTACTTGATGGCATTTCCCAGGAGGTTCGCGAATACCATGGAGAGCTGCGTCAGGTCGGCCTTGACCATGGGGAGATCGCCGTGGCTCACCACGGCGTCAGTCTCTTCCATGAGCATCTCCAGCGACGCCAGGGCCTGCTCGAGGGCGACCGTGGAGTCGACCATTGCCATGCGACCGCCGCGCGATTCCACGCGGCAGAGATCCAGTAGGGCGTGGACGAGCTGGCGCATTCGGTGGGCGGCATCCTCCACATAGTGGAAGTAGCTCCGCGCCTCCTCGCCCATGTCCGGGCCAATCTCGCGCTTGAGCAGCTCCAGGAATGAGATGATCTTGCGGATGGGCTCCTGCAGATCGTGGGACGCCGCGTAGGTGAAGTCGCGCATGTCCTGGTTCGACTGCTCCAGGCGGCGATTGGCTCGCTCGGCCTCATCCTCGGCCGCGCGGAGGTCGGTGACATCGGTGAGGGCGACGACCAGACCCATGGGCTGCCCGCTCACATCCACCGCTCGCGAGACCGCGACCACGAAGGTGCGGGGGCCGCTGGTGGTCATGAGTCGCTGCTCCCGCCTCATGGTGGCGTCGCTGCCTTGGGGCAGGCTCTCCACCGCCTCTCGGAGCCAGCCCAACCGGTCGAGGGCGTGCGGACCTTGCGCCTGACCGCTGTCGCCTAGAAAGTCGTGGACGGCTTGCTCGCTCATCCCCGCCAGCTCGCCCTGGCAGTCCAGGTAGAAAGTGGGGTGGGGATGGCGGTGAAAGACGGTCAGATACCGCTGGATGTCCTCCGCCAGCTCTCGGTTCTTGACCCGGAGCTGCTCCAGGCCCTCAGCCGACTCGGTCATGGACGGTGTGTCCCCTGTTCAGGTATGAGAAGGCGGTCGCGGCGGAGGCGGTTCGCCGATGGCACTCGAACCCTGAGGAGCGAGACATTCCTGAGCTTCAAGTTGACGAGGTGTCCCCGTGCCTTGGCTGATCGCCACCATGCTCATGCCCGCGTGTACCACGCTCGCCGATGATGTCTTCCGTTACTACCCGGCCATCCCTCTTCCGGGGGAGATCATCTGCGTGCCCCCGCCCGCCACCGCCGAGGAGGGCATGGTGATGGAGAGTCTGGCCGGCGCGGCGGCGCGAGCGACCATGGAGGGCCGGGCTTCGGTGCTCGTCTGGGAGGACCTGGACTACGGCGCGTACCCACGCTGGCTCCAGGAGCTGAGCGAGGCCCACAGCATTCCTCTGCGCCGCATGAGTCTAGGCGACGCTGTGGAGGAGCTGAGTCGTGAGGGGGTCATCAAGGGCTATGTGGTGTACCGCCACGACCGATCCGAGCGTCCGCTGCATGCCGCAGGTCCCATGGATGACAGCGCTAACAGCGGCACGGTCATCGCCGGCCTGCGTAGCGGGCTGCTGGTAGAGGAGAGCTTGGAGGATCGGTACCAGCGCCTGGGGCTGAGGAAGCTCGCCGACGCCCGGAGGGTCTCGCTGGAGGAGTGTCTCGACCGCTACGACCAGGTCCTCTCTCGGCGGGTCATGTGCGTGCTCGATCCCCGAGTCCGGAATGCCAGGTCCATGGCCATCGCCTGCCGGTCCATGGTCTGCTCCACCGCGGGAGACGCCTACTCGCGAGCCCTGAGGAGATGCGAGCCTGACAGCCCGGTCCTCGGCTGGGGCGCAGGGGATGAAGCGGCGATGACCATTCCCTCATCCCGAGCCGGCTTGTTCCAGACGGCCACCAACTGGTGCCACAACCTGACCGTACTCTCCATAGAAGCTCTCTCGCCTGGCATCGACATGCACTGGGAGGGCGCCCGCCAGCGGCCACAGGCCCCCCCGGCCGACCACTACGTCAACTTCACCATCACCGATGGGGACAACATCCAGTGGGCCATGGGCAACTTCCAGGAGGGCGGTGGCGGCCCCCACTACTACGGCAACCCGCGCCGGGGTGAGGTGCCCTACACGTGGGGCCTCCCGGCGGCGGGGCTGGCCCAGTTGTCGCCCCGCACCTTGCGAGACATCCTCCGGGATGCCACACCCAACGATGACTTCGTCCACTACAACGGCGGCGGCTACTTCTACCCCGACCTCTACGGCGCCGACCGCGGCGACGACGAGGCCCTTCTGCGTCACGCTCGGCGGCTGCGTGCCTACTGTGACCTGACGGGCATCCGGGTTGTCACCTTCAACTTCCAGGACTGGGATGGCCCCGACGCCAGGAGGGCCTGCGCGATCTTCGCCCGGGAGATCCCCGGGCTGCTCGGGATCCTGGCATTCCAGTACTATCCCTACTCCGCGGGTGAGGGGGAGATGTACTGGGTCCGAGGCGCCGAGGGTGAGGCGGTGCCCGTGGTGTCGTGCCGTAAGACGATCTGGGCGAACACTCCGCGACCCAACGATGCGCCACCCGCCCAGGTCGCCGAGGCCCTCAATGGCCTGGCGGCCGGGGATGACACTCTCTTCTCCTGGGTGCTCGTCCACGCATGGTCGGCCTTCGCGGACCCCGAGACCAGCGCGGCCGACGCGAGCGCGGGAGCGGCCATCGGCTACCTGCCTGCCGTCTGGGCCGCTGAGCGTCTGGACCCGACGGTGCGTCCCGTGCGGGCGGACGAGCTGCTGCTCAGGCTGCGCGATCAGCGCTGACTCGAGAACGCTTCCATCTGCCCACCGAACTCGCTTACCATGTAGCGAGCATACCGATTGGAAGGACCTGCCCATGTTCCCCCATACCCTGACCTCCTGCGGCCTCGCTCTCCTGGGGCTGGTGACGGCGGTGTCGGCTCAGCCAGGCGACCCGGCCGCCCGGGCCATCGTGCCGGATATGAAGAAAGCGGAGCCTTCGGACTGGACCGAGGAATATCTCGATCTGATTCTGGCCGTTCGGGTGGTTGAGAACATGGGTCAGGCCGTCGATCATATCAATCA
>WJIW01000166.1 GCA_014730065.1 Armatimonadia bacterium
ATGATCCCAGGCGCCGTGTAGCGAGAAGCAGTCAGTGCGGTCACAGGGTCAGTGCCTCAGTGGTTCAAATGGAGCCGTGGTTCAAAGGAGGCCGCCATGAACAAACCCTATGTCGACAACCGTTTCCCACTGTCTGCGCTGACCGGAAAGATCATCCGAGCCGCACAAGAAGTGTACTACACGCTGGGCCCAGGCTTCAGGGAGCTCATTTATCAACGCGCACTGGCTCGGGAACTGGCGATGCAAGGTCTGGAGTTTGAACGTGAGGCCTGGATGGACATCCGGTATAAGGGTGGGAAGGTGGGCAGGAAACGTGTGGACTTTATCATCGGGGATGAGACCGGCAGCGTGATGCTGGAGATGAAAGCCAAGGGGGAGTTAGAGAATGTAGATGTGATTCAGGCGCTATCGTATCTGAAAGCGTCCGGCTATAAGGTGGGGTTGCTGCTCAATTTCGGAGCCCAGAAACTGGGGATCAAAAGACTGGCGAACTGAATGAGATAACAGAGTGCCTCTTACCTTGGCGAATGCAGACAAAATCAGTGGGTTCATCCATTCATTGATTCAGTGGTTCAACGACCTACCCCCCTTGCGCAAACGCCCCACCTATGCGACAATGAAAGCACCGCCCGCGGGGGGATGGAAGGAACAATCCGTACGAACCATTGCCTGCAACAAGGAGGGAGTGCCATGAGTACGCCGTATGATGGACGCATCCTACTGGTCAACTGGGTAGCCAGCACAACGCCGGGCGAGACGATCGACGACCTCGCCACACGCATCCGGGCCAAGATGCCCAACGTCTCGGGCGTGATGCTCAAGACCAGCAACGGAGTCAGTTGGCAGGGCCACCTCGGGCACGCCCACGGCCCCCAGTCGGTGACCGGCGTGACCCGGATTCGGGAATGGGTGGACGGGATGGCCGCACACGACCTCGCGGTCCACGTGTGGGGCGTGCCGCGCGCCAAGCGCCCGGAGGACATTCCCAAGGAAGCCGACAAATTTGTCACCGCCGCGACGGTGCCGGGGGTCAAGTCCCTGCTCCTCGACGTAGAGCACGGCGTGCGCTACTGGCTCGGCACGCCTGATCAGGTCAGACAGTTGATGGGCCGGATTCGGGCGGGCGTCGGGGACGCGGTGCACGTCGCTATGATCCTCGACGGACGGGACAACCGGCCCTTCGAATTCTGGGTCGATCCCTGGATCCCCTTCGTCGACAGCTTGCACCCGATGGTCTATCCGATCCTCTTCAACCCAAATCTGCCCATCAAGACCCACATGGACGTGCCGTTCCGCAATCTGGGGCAATATAACAAGCCCATCGTGCCCATGCTTCAGGCCTTCGGCGAGCATTCACGGCGCCCCACACCCGAGGAGATCATCCAGCAGGGGACCCTGGCGTGGGCCAACGGCGCGGCGGGGCTCTCGTTCTTTCGACTGGGCAGCGACGTCTGGGCCACCGACGGCAAGCCCCATATGGGGGAGCCGGAGTATGCGGCGATCGCCAAGATCCCGGTCCGGCACGCGCCCGACCCCCAGCCTGAGCCGGTCGAGCCCACCTACACCTGGCAGGACGTCATCAATGCCACCGCACTGATCGCCGTGCAGGCCGATGACTCCTACGAGACGTGGCTTGGGGAGGCCGGCGTCTGGTCGGTCTTTGACAACAGCCTGCGGACCCTGCCGTATGCCGGACCGCCGATCCGGTTCTGGCCTTTGGCCGAGGCCCACCGGCAGGCGATCCTGGCGGCGCTGGATGCTCATACATCGGAGCAGCTTGTGCAGCGGCTCCTCGAGGCCCTGGCGGAGAAGGAGGCCGGCGAGGTGCCAAAGGGGAAGCACGGCGCCATCGTCGGGATCCACGGCGCGCCCGGTCCCGCCGCCCCACCGCACGCCACGTGGGATACCTGGATCGAACACCTGAAGGAGATGGGAGTCCGGTGGTACAAGCAGTGCGACCCCGGCGGGCTCGACTTCGGCCCGCACTCCATCTTCGCCTGGTGCAAACGGCTGAAGGCCGAGGGCATCGAACCGATCATCCGGTACATGGCCTTCCCCCAATTCCCGGACCCGCTGCCGGATCACTACTTTGAGAAGATGGCCCGCTATGCCGACGAGGACATCCTCTGGGCCGAGATCGGCAACGAGCCCAACCTGGACCTTGAGTGGCAGGAGGCCTGGCGCAACCGGGAGGGCCATACGCCCAGGATGCGGCACACCAACCCCGAGATCGTCCGCCGAATCGCCGATACGTGGATCCACGACGCGCAGCGGGCCCTGCGGGCCGGCGTCCGCCCGGCCTTCTACGCCTTCGCGCCCACGGATTGGCACAACAACTTTCACCCCCTCTACTCGTCCGTCTTCTTCACCCATAAAGTGGTGGCGTACCTCGCCCAGCACCATCGCGATGCGACCCTGGAGGTCTTCCGCAACGGCGGGTGGATCGCCGTCCACGCCGCGACCTACGAACAGCCCGTCGACTTCGAGCCCCACCGGCCCGACGGCACCATCTGGGATATGACCCTGCGCGGGTATGAGGTCGTCCTGGAGGCGTTCGAGCAGCATTTTGGGAACGACCTGGCGATCGACGAGATCCCCGTGATGTCGACCGAGGGGGGCGTCTTCACCCCCAATTCCACCTCTATGCAGGGCCACGTGC
>WJIW01000167.1 GCA_014730065.1 Armatimonadia bacterium
GCCATGTCCACTGTCGTGCCCGGGACGGGGGCGCCTGCTTTGGAGTGGTCCAAGATTCTTCTGCCGCCCTTCCGTTGATCCCCAGCCGTCCCCGTTGGCTAAGGAGTGCCCGTCCCCAGGTCGGCAAGGTACGTTCGACCATCCTCGGCAACGAAGAAGCACCGCTCCGGTGGCGCCAGGAGCCGGGCCTCCTCCTCGGTGCTCACGTACTGGACCAGCATGCCCTCGGGCTTATCGAGCATGTGGACGGTCACGTACCCGTTCCCGCCCTGACCGGCGAAGCCAAGGGAGCCGGTGTTGATGCATAGCGCCTGGTCCGCTCCGTGCTCATGCCGCTCGTAGTGGTGGGTGGTGGCGCTGAGTACGAGGTCGGCTCGCTCCAGGATGACCCGGCGACGGCCCTCCGAGAGCACCGAGAGGCAGTCGCCATTGTGGGAGTGGGCGCCGACGATCACCAGGTCACCGGGGCCCTTCTCGATCGCCGCCAGTCGCTCCATGAGCCACTGACGCGAGGAGGGCGCCCACGCGTTATGCGGATTGCTCGGCTGGTCGGCGTAATAGCACTGGAGGAGGTGTACCGTGCCGCCCGGCACGGCGATCCGCGCGTGGTACTCGCAGCCGCTGGGCGCGATCTCCACATTGGGCCTCAGGTGAACACCGGTATCGATCAGGTACTGCCCGCCCACGCCCCAGTCGCTCTGGCCGTTGCCGTAGTACTCGTTCTCCCCGTCGGCGATGTTGGGCCAGAAGCTGGCCATCCACCAAGGCCGCTCCTGGACCCACTCGAGCCAGGGGTTGCCCCAGCCGATCTTCAGGTGGTCGCCCATACCGACGACGAAGGCCGGGTGCTGGGCCTCGATCCACGGAACCCCCCGCTGGACGTGGATCAGGTTGCCCCAATCCTCCCACGTGGGGGCCATCTCACCCTCGGGCGCCATGCCCTTGTGGTCACTCATGATGACGAAGTGGTAGCGGGCGGCGGCGTCGAGGGCCTCCGGCGAACCGAAGGACAGGTCAACGGTCGGCAGCCCCGCCTCCTGGGCCCACATGGGCGCGCAGGCGCACACCATTACGGCGATCGGCACAGCCAGACGTCTCACTCGCGGCTCCCTTCGGCCTTCGGACGGGTCTCCTCGCCGATCCAGCTCAGGAAGGGCTCGTGCCCATCCACCAGCGGCAGGGCCACCACGCATGGGCACTCGTAGCTGTGCAGGCCCGTCATCTCCCGCGTCAACGCCTCCACCAAGTCGGCTCGGGTCTTCATCAGTACGATAAGCTCCTCACCGGACTGCACCTCGCCCTCCCACCAGTAGACCGAGCGCATCCCCGGGATGATGTTGGCGCAGGCGGCGAGCCGGCTCTGCACGGCATGGCGAGCCAGCCGGTCGGCCTCGGCGGGGTCGTCGGTGGTGATGTAGATGAGTCGGTTCTGGGTCATGGGTAGCCTCCCGTGTGAGCCACGCACCTACTTCTTCTTATAGTGGGTCGCCATCTCGGAGTAATACTCACGCCCCAAGGTATCGCCATGCTCGAAGATCCAGTCGCGCAGGCTCGTGGGACCCAGAGGGGGCTTCTCCGAGTACAGCAGCCCCTCCATGAGCCCCTCCACCTCATGGCGGGTCAGGACCACGTCACCCACGATGCGCCCGATGATCGAGGTGACGAACAGCCCCACGGGCACGGGCACTCGCATGAGGGCGGCGTAACTGCCCACGCCCTCGGCGATGGTGCACATAAGCTCCTCCATGGTGAATAGGTCCACGCTGACGGCGTCCAAGGTAACCCGATCGCGGCTCTCGCCTTGCTTGACACATATATCCGCCAGGTCGCCCACATGGACGGGCTGAATGGGGTACTGACCATCGCCGAGGATGCCGAACACAGGGGCTCGGCGGAGCATCCAGGCGATGTTGTTGATCAGGATGTCCTTGCCTCCGCCGAAGATCACCGTGGGGCGCACGATGGCGTACGAGAGGCCCGACTCCCGGATGGTCCGCTCCACCTGGGCTTTGCCTCTGAAGTAGGGGAGATAGGACGCTTCGCTGGGGTTGGCGATGCTGATGTGTACGATGCGCTCAACCCCCGCCTCGACGGCGGCCTGTATGAGCACCCGGCTGTTGGCCACCGCTTTGGCGAAGGTCATGTCACCCTTCTCGAAGCGGATCCAGTAGGTGTTGTAGAGGGTGGTGGCGCCCTCGAGGCTCTTACGGAGATGACCGGGGTTGTCGAAGTTGAAGGAATGGGCCTCCACCTTCGACTGCAACGGGTCGTCCTTATCGGGCCGGCCCGTGATGGTCCTGACTCGCTTGCCTCGATCCAGAAGACGCCGTGCGATATGGCTCCCCGAGTATCCGAAGGCGCCCGTGACGACGCAGAGCTCCTGCTCGGCCATGCCTTTCCGCCCCTCGCGAATGTCCGTCGCCGGAAGGCGGCGACTCGAAATCAACTATGCGCCCTGCGAGAGTCATCGCCCTCCCGGAAGCCGCCGAGAAGTGCGGCCAGCGACCCTTCAACGCTCCCGGCCCCTGTGCTACAATCCCCGCCTGGCGTGCTCCGGCGCGCTAGTCCGCGTCACTTAGCACCGAAGGGAAGTCCGATCCATGGCAGATACGCTCCGCGGCAACCTGGTTGTCGCCCAGTCCGGCGGCCCCACGGCGGTCATCAACAACAGCGTGGTGGGTGTGGTCGACGAGGCCCTGCGCCACGCGTGCATCGAGGACATCTACGGCTCCTTCCGAGGCATCGGCGGCATCCTCGACGAGAATCTGATGGACATGCGCAAGGAGGATCCGCGGGTCATCCGCGGGCTCCGCTCCACCCCGGGTGCGGGCCTCGGCTCCATCCGGCTGAAGGTCAAGGACCATCACATCCCGCGCATTGTGGAGGTCTTCAAGGCCCACAACGTCAGGTACTTCTTCTACATCGGCGGGAACGACAGCCAGATCACCTCCCACGACATCGAGACCCTGGCCGCCCAGGAGGGCTGGGAGATGCGCGTCATCGGCATCCCCAAGACGATCGACAATGACCTGCCCGAGACGGACCACTGCCCGGGCTTCGGCAGCGCCGCGCGCTATACGGCGACCACCATTCGGGAGCTGGACCGGGACAATCACTCCCTACCGTACGTCTATGTGGTCGAGGTCATGGGTCGGGACGCCGGCTGGATGACCGCGTCGGCCCAGCTCGCCAAAGTGGACGAGCGCACTGGCCCCCACGTCATCCTCCTGCCCGAGTCGCCCTTCGAGCCCCAGAAGTTCCTGGATATGGTCCAGAAGGACGTGGACCGCTACGACCGCTGCGTCATCGCCGCCTCCGAGGGCATCAAGGACAAGGACGGCAACCTGGTCGCCGCCGCCGACACCGTGGATGCCTTCGGCAACCGCCAGCTCGGCGGAGTCGGGCAGACCCTGGCGGAGAACATCGAGGAGCGCCTGGGCGTAAGTGCCCGGTGGACCAAGGCCGGCGCTATCCAGCGCTGCGCCGCCCACCTGGCCTCCCCCTCCGATGTGGAAGAGGGCTACATGGTCGGCCTCTCCGCCGTGCGGGCCGCCGTCGAGGGTGAGAACGGCAAGATGGTCACCTTGGTGCGCGAGAGCGACCATCCCTATAAGTGCACCACCGGCCTGGTCGAGCTTGAGAAGGTCCGGGGCCGTACGAAGGACGTACCCTTGGAGTGGTTCGACGCCGACGAGATGGAGATGAAAGAGGAGTTCGTGAAGTACGTGACTCCCCTGGCTGGCCCCATCCCCGAGGTGTCCATCCTGGACGGCCACTTCGTGGGCAAGAAGTGCGAGCCGTGGCAGGACCCGACCAAGAAGTAGAGTAGAAGGGACCCCCTCATGGGCGAGGTTCGCGTCTGCGTGATGAGAATCGAGGGCACCAACCGCGAGGAGGACGCTCAGGCGGCCTTCGAGGCGGCGGGTGCCGACCAGGTCGAGCTGGTCCACCTCAAGCAGCTCGCCCATGAGGACACCGTCCCCACCGATCTGCACCGCAACCTGGACGATTATCAGATCCTGTTCATCCCCGGCGGCTTCTCCGCCGGGGACGCCGTCCGAGCCGGCGCCATCTGGGCGGCACGCATCAGGGCCGACCTGGGTGACCAGATCGAGCGCTTCGTTGAGTCGGGACGCCTGGTGGGCGGCGTCTGCAACGGGTTCCAGGTCCTGCTGGAGCTGGGCTGCCTCCCCGGCTGGGCCGGGACACTCCCCGACGAGCCCGAGGCCGCCCTCATGCCCAACGACATCGGCCGCTTCCAATGCCGCTTCGTGGAGCTCAGGCGCGAATCCGAGACGCCGTGCGCGTGGCTCGCCGAGGTGCCCTCCGAGAACATGCTGGTGCCCATCGCCCATGGTGAGGGTAAGTTCGCGCTGGCACCCGATACCGCCGAGGAGGGCCTGAAGCGTCTGGAATCGGCGGGCCAAGTCACCTTCCGGTACGTCCGGCCCGACGGATCCCCGGCCGATGGCGAGTTCCCGTACAACCCCAATGGCTCCCTCTCGGACATCGCGGGCATCTGCAACGAAAAGGGCAACGTCTTCGGGATGATGCCCCACCCCGAGAACGTCATCCACCCGATGCAGTCACCGGACTGGACCCGGCGTGAGCGCAAGGCCTACGGTCTGCCACTTTTCGAGTCGGCGGTGAGGTACGCGCGAGGGCTGTAGGGGTGGGTTGGGTGCTGACTTGGGGTATGATGAGGGTGGAGGTACACTCCCCATGGCCATGGCGAACCGTGAGAGCGACACGACAGCCGTCCCGCACCGCGAGTTGCTGGATGCGATCACAAGGTGCATTGAGGCCTACAGGTCCCGACAGCCCGCAGGCGGCCATTACCCACCTGCCGCCGAACTGGCCGAGGAGATCGTCCGCATCGCGACCCAGAATGCACTGCCCGCCTCTCCCCGCCCTGGCTCGGATGACCTGGTGGCGAGCGACCGTCCCGTATCGCTTGCCGCCTTGGCTGAGGGGTTGAAGGTAGCCGCGGACCGCTACGGAGACAGGGTGCTCCTGCGTGAGTTGCCTGGCATTATCGAGGATGTCCTGGATGCTGAGGACGCTGACCGGGCGTTCGCCGAAGAAGAGGATACCGAGGACCTGGAAGCCGTCCTGAGGGATCTTGGCGCCTAGGCCATGGCCACGGAGTACCAGGTTCTCGTTCGCAAGTCGGCCAAGAAAGCCATAGCCAAGCTGCCGCCGAGAAGCCGTGAGGCTGTCCTCGAGGTCCTTCAGCGCTTGCGTCACGATCCCACCCCGGGGCCTCCCCACCACAAACCACTGGTCGGCCAGCTCGCTGGCTACGAGCGCTGGACCCTGGGACAGTACCGCATCATCTACCGCGTCGATCGCGAGTCCAGCACGGTAACGGTCGGCCTCGTGGGCGATCGAAATCAGATGTATCGTCGGGAGTTGGAGTTCTAGCTGCCGTCGTTGCCGCCCACCAAGAACCCCCGCGCAGCCGAGGCCTGATCCATCAAGCTCCATTCCGATCGCGGCTCCAGGGTCTCTTCGCTCCAGCGCCCCGGGTAGATCCCGCCCGGGCCAGCGCCGTGCTCGCGCAGCCACACCAGCGCCCCTTCGGCGGCATCCCGATACCGGGGCTCCTCCAGGCTGCCCGCGGCCACCAGCAACGCCTCGGCCAGCAGATGGGCGAAGGCGGCGCCGTCGTCGATGGCGCCGGTCTCCGGGTCGATCCAGTACTCAATGGCCGCGTCGGCCATCCGGCTCGCCTCAGTACGCAGGGCCGCCGGTGTGCCCAGCCCCGACCCTGTATCCGCCGCCAGGAGCAGCGCCCGGATGGTCAGTGCTGTGTTGTAGGACCACTTGGTCTTCTCGATGGAGCCATCCACGGCGATGTTGTCCCACATGAGCCCATCCGCGGGATCCTGAAGACGCTGCAAAGTCCACCCCAGCAGTCGGTCGCCGGCATCGCGGTAGCCGTCGTCGCCCGTGGCCTGGTAGAGCAGGTAGGCGGCGACGGCCGAGGGCGAGTTGGAGCAGGTGTTCTTGGAGGCCTTGTCGCTCTCGCGCCAATAGATGCCACCCCCTAGGGTGGCGTCCTCGCCGCTGAGCACGTAGTCCATGGTGCGCTGAGCGAAGTCCAGCGCATGCGCCGACTCCTCACCACCGAGAAGGTCAGCCGACTCGACGAGAGCGATGACGACCCATGCATTGTCGTCGTAGTAGCGGTCGACGGGCTTGGGGGTGGGGAGCACGTCAAGCCCGGGCACGGGCCCCTCTTCGCTCCAGTACCGCTCCAGGGCGTGGACGTACTCGACGAGCCACGGGCGATAGCTGGGATCGACGGCGGCGGCCCCGTTCAGGGCCGAGAGCATCACTCCACAGCCCCACATGAAAGCGGGGCCCGAGGGTCCATCGTCGGTCATCTTGTCGGCGTAGAGGCTCTTCTCGGATAGGTACAGATCGCGGCGGATGATCTCGATGGCCTCGAGACCCCATTCGGCGAAGGGCGGTGGGGCCTCCCGGGCCGAAGCGTCGGCGGCGATGAGCTGGGCGGCGAGGGTTAGGGCGAGCATCTTCGGCGGGCCTGCCTTTCCGGTCTCGAGCACGGGCCAGTATCCTGGATGGGCGCGCGGTGGTGCAAGGGGGTGAAGGCATGGCCCTGACCTAGTGGTGGCGGACTTCCCCGGCTCCACGGCGAACCAGTCCTTCGGTGTGCTCCAGAGGAGAGGATCCCATGAACATGCATCGACGCGCCTTCATCGAGCGAGCCGGACTCGCGGCCTTGGGCGGGCTGCTGGGCCGTAGCGCCTTCGCCCAGGATCGGCCGCCGAACATCCTGTTCGTCCTGGCCGATGACCTGGGCTGGTCGGACCTGTCGTGCTATGGCAGCACCTTCCACCGCAGCCCCCATATCGATGCCCTCGCCGGCGAGGGCATGAGGTTCACCGACGCCTACGCCGCGGCCCCCGTGTGCTCAGCGACTCGGGCCAGCATCCTGACGGGGATGTACCCCGCCAGCGTGAACCTGACCGACTTCATCCCCGGGCACCAGCGTCCATGGGAAGACCTCATCGTGCCCCAACAGAACCTGTCCCTGCCCCTGGAGACCACCAGTATGGCCGAATGCCTGGGCCAGGCGGGCTATGCCACGGCCCACATCGGCAAGTGGCATCTGGGTCGGGAAGGCTCACAGCCCGAGGACCATGGCTTCAGCTACCAGTTCCAGGGCGGCCCGAGCGAGAACGACAAGCGGGTCGGGGTGCTGACCGACAAGGCCCTGGGCTTCATGGAGCGGCAGCGATCCAACCCCTTCTACCTCCAGCTCTCCCACCACACCGTCCACATACCGCTGGAGGCCGATCCCGACATCGTCGCCAAGTACGAGGACCTGGCCGACCCCAATGCGCCCCAGTCCAACCCCGAGTACGCCGCGATGATCGAGATGCTCGATGACAGCACGGCAAGGCTGCTGTCTCGGCTCGACGACCTGGGCCTCGCCGATAACACCCTGGTGCTCTTCATGTCGGACAATGGCGGCCTGATCCACTGGTACACGGGTGGCGATCCCCGGGTCACGTCGAACGAGCCCCTGCGCGCCGAGAAGGGGACCCTCTACGAGGGCGGCATCCGGGTACCCATGATCGTCCGGTGGCCGGGGCACGTGGAGCCGGGGAGCGAGTGCCACGAGCCCGTGACGACGGCGGACCTTCTTCCCACCTTCGCAGACGCGGCCGGCACACCCCCACCCCCGGAGGTCGACGGCATGGATCTCACGCCTCTACTGGAGGGCCGATCGGACCTCGGTCGCGAGGCCATCTACTTCCACTATCCCCACTACCATCATGCCGATCCGGGGGGTGCGATGCGCGAGGGCGAGTGGAAGCTCATCGAGTGGTTCGAGGACGGCTCCCTGGAGCTGTACAACCTCGAGCGAGACATAGGCGAGACCACCAACTTGGCGCCGATCATGCCCGGGCGCGCGCGCCGGATGCAGCGCAAGCTGGCGGCGTGGCGGGACAGGGTGGGCGCCAAGATGCCCACCCCGAACCCCAATGCCGACCCGTCGCGCTCCCACGAGTGGTCGGCGTATCCCGCGCCGTACTGGGAGTGATGGCGCAGGACCCCGGCTCCCTGTCAACGAACTCGCTCCACGGGATCCTGCATCCAGCAGGCGGTCCCCTCGACAGCCCTGGAGGGATGAAAGCGGAATGAGAACCACACCCATCGGAATCGCCATGCTGAACGATGAGCGTCAGCATGTGTGGGAGCAGAACAACCCAGTCAACGAGAAGGTCGTCAGTCAGTGGGCCGACATCATCAAGGGCCGGCTGACCAATCGCGACGGCTCGGCCCCGGAGATCGTGACCGGCAGCCAGATCATCACCGATGTACGGTCGGCCCAGAAGGTGGGCGATGAGCTGCACCGGGCGGGCTGCCGCCAGGTCATCATGCTCTACAACGTCTGGAACTATCCCTTCCTGGTATGGCCCTTCATCCAGTCCGTCGGGGTGGACAAGCCGATCCTCTCCCTCTCCAACAACAACGGCAAGTACCCCGGCAATGTGGGTCTGTTGGCCACCGATGGCGCCCTGCGCCAGGCCGGCGTCCGGACCCACCGCATCGTGGGCGATATGGATGACGAGGGGACTCTGGCGAAGGTCACGGCGTGGGTCCGCGCGAGCCAGGCCGTGACCACCATCAAGAGCGAGGTCTACGGCTGCTACGGCGGCCACTCCATGGGCATGGAGACGGGCTACTTCCACATGGTGCCGACGATCAAGGCCCTGGGAACCACCCTCCGCCAGATCGATCAGCTCTGGCTGCTGGAGGCCATGA
>WJIW01000168.1 GCA_014730065.1 Armatimonadia bacterium
ACACCAAGAAGCTCCTGGACGGCACGGGAGCGGCCCTGGTCTCCACCGACTCGGCGAACCTCACCCCCATGATCACCGGTGATGTGGTCAATGAGGCCAACTACCGGCTGGAGACCCAGGTTACCCCCGGCCAAGGCCAGGTGCTTAAGAGCGACATCTTCCGAGTCGTGGCCGGCGAGCAGTATGCCCGGGGCAATCGGGGTATGGCCCAGGACATCGATCCCGGGACGTTGGTCACGGGCGGCCGGGCCCTCAACGCGTCCGACTTCACCCTATGGCAGGACCTGGACTGGACGGTGGCTCCGGACGCAGCGGCGGCCCCGGGATCACCCAACGCCAACCAGGACTTCCAGATCACGTACACCGAAGGAGACCCTGCGGCCGCGGCAACGCCGGGCGATCTTCTCGCAGTGACCGACTTCCACTTGGGTAGCATCTACAATGGGTTCACTATCGATGGGACCGCCGGCCTGAACTCCGATGACACCACCAATGGCGCTCCCTATGTAGTGATGGAGGTGCTGGGTCTGCGTGCTGACGACACCGTCGCCGCCACCGCACCCGACACCATCGATGGCGACCGCATGACCCTGAACACTGGCCTCGGTGCCGGCGCCCAGCTCATCACGTTGCGGGTGAGCACCTACTCTCGCGATGGCGATCTAAAGCAGCAGTCGGACTTCGAGATCGACTCCGTCGACTGGACGACCGGCGGCGGCGTTGACATCCTCTCCGGCGCGGGCTATGCCAACCTTGGTAGCTACACGGGAACGCTCATCCAGATGGGCTCCGATGGCGACCAAGTGACTGTCGGCGACAAGGTCGTGGTCCTCTACGACAACGAGGGGCAGTATGGCTTCAACGGTCTGGTCCAGGCCGCACAGGACGATAACGCGGCCGGCATCCTTGCGGATAATGGCAACTACAGCATCGCCGATGGTGCGGCAGTGGCCTTGACGCTGGACCTGGGCGGAACCGCTGCCGGAGATGAGGTCAACCGGGTGGGAGCCCGATTGTCCGCACCGGTGCTGCCCGATAGTCTGCCGGGCTTGACGCTCAGCCAGTCCATCGGTTGGCTGGACGGAGACGGCAACTTCCACATGGCGACGGGCGACTTCCGCTTCGGTGACAATACCACCACCTTCCCCGCCGCCGGAGGTCCAGGCACGAGCTACCAGACCAACTTCAACATGTTCGAGACCACCCTGGCCGAGCGTGTCACCGAGCTGCAGTGGATCGACCGCTTCCAGAGCGGCATCAGCCTCTTCGAGACCGGCTCACAGAGCATGACGCTCTACGCCAACGGCGAACGAGCGGACATTGTGCTCCAGGGCAGAGACAGCCTGGATGATCTGGCGGCCAAGCTCCGCAAGGCCATCACGACCAGTGTCCTCGACGGTGGACTCGGAATGGGCATGGATGGCGACCTGTCGTCCTCGGGCGTGGACGGCAACACCGCCGTATACGTCAGCCAGGCGACGAACAACACCGACGAGGCCGTGGAGGGTACCCTGGTACTCCGCTCGCCCCTGCCGGGCGACGACGGCCGGTACTTCTTCTCCGGCGATGAGCGTCTGCTGAATGCCTTCTCGTGGGCCGAGGTCGTTACGCCGACCGAGAGTACCGCGGACATCTCCGTGTATGACGCCCACACGGGCGAGTTCATTGACCGGCAGATCGTCAACGACGGGGTCCTGCGCGGCGTCATCAGTGGGGTCGAAGTGAAGATCGACGCCAGCGAGGACGTTGCGGTGAGCTGGGATGCCATCGAGAAGAGGTACAGCTTCCAGTCCGACTTCGGCGCCCAGGTTGGGAACGTCCACGTTGTCGCCAACCCGCTGACGCTTCAGGTGGGCGCCAACCCCGGCCAGAAGGTGGACGCTCTCATCGGCGAGGTCACCCGGAGCAGCCTGGAGCTGGAGAACGTCCTTCTGGTCAACCGGGCCGTGGCCGAGGAGGCTATCCCCATCGTCGACAAGGCCATCGAGGAGGTCTCCTCCCAGAGGGCCCGCATCGGCGCCTACATCAACCGGCTCAACGCCACCATCAACATCCTCGACATCACCGCTGAGAATCTCAGCGCCTCGGAGAGCCGGATCCGGGATCTGGACATGGCCAGCCAGACCATCGACTTCACCAGGGACCAGATGCTGGTGCAGGCCGCCACCGCCATGCTGGCCCAAGCCAACACCCTACCCCAGAGCGTCCTGACGCTCTTGCGGTAGCCGCCAATCCCCCAGCCCGGCCAGGCCGGGCACGACTACCACGCGGCCGGGGCCCTCGGGCTCCGGCCGCGCTGGCGCCTACTCAGATGATCTCCAGCCCGTCCCGATCGGGCAGATCCGGGAAGGGGGCGGCGGGCGGGATCTGGTACCAGAAGGCCACGGAGCTGATGTCGTGCTGGCCCGGCAGGAAACGTCCGCCGTCGCGCCAGCCCAGGGCCTGGATGGTCACCCGCAGGTCCTCTTTGAAGCGAATGGGGTCCATCACGTGCCAGCGGTACATGGCATGGCGATGCTGGGCGTTGTAGGTGCCGTCAGGCCGGATGACTTGGTGCATCCCCAAGAAGGGCGTGGAGTACTCCACGTACTCGCCGTCCACCTCCCAGTCGAAGGAGCCACCGAAGTAGTCCTCGGTGCCTGTGCCGCAGATGGTGGGGAACTCGCCATCGCCATCGATGTAGAACTTGATCTCCCCCTCGCCCCACCAGCGGTTGTTGTTGAT
>WJIW01000016.1 GCA_014730065.1 Armatimonadia bacterium
ACGTAGGCCCGTCCGTGGCCCGCCCCGACCACCTTCAGGGCCTTGGTAGCTGGCTCCTGGGGAGGGATGATCCGGTCGTCGCTGAGGGGGCTCATGACTTGGGTGACGCTCATGGTCGGCCAGTTCTGCTGGGGCACCTGCTGCACATCGGTGGCATTGACCACTCCTTGGACCTGCCCGGCCCAGGTGATGGGCACCTCACGGATCCGTTGGGGCAGGATCACCTCATATACGAGGCGCTGCACGCTCCAGTCGGCGCCGGCGGAGACGGCGGGTGTGGTCATGATCTGGCCCACCTGAACCCCCGAAAGGGCTCGCTCGATGGAGAGCCGCCGCAGACTGCCCTGGGCGGCTGAGGAGAGCATCCAGCCGATGGCCAGGATCCAGAGGCCGCTGAACCAGTTGCCGGGGCCCTGGAGGATCTGGAAGACGCCGAAGGCCATGAACAGCCACGCGAAGACCTGGCCCGCGCCGGCGGCGATCTGTGTGGCCCGGTCGAACTGTCCCGTGCCGATCCAGATGAGTGCCCGCAGTACCCGGCCGCCATCCAGCGGGAAGGCGGGGATCATGTTGAAGATGGCCAGAAGCACGTTGATAGCCGAGAGGTAGAGGAAGGCCGATCGTATTATGTCGAGGGAGGCAGGGGCGAGCCTCAGGAGCACTACGATCCCGCCGAACACGGCGGCCAGGGCTAGGCTCATCCCCGGCCCGGCCACGGCGACCCAAAGCTCCGCCTTGCCGCTCGGGGGCTCGTCCTTGAGATGGGCGACGCCGCCGAAGGCGAAGAGGGTGATCCGCCGCACCATGTCATCGGTATAGGCGTTGGCAACCAGGGAGTGGGACAGCTCGTGGGCCAGGACCGAGCCGAAGAACACGAGGCTCGTTGCAACGGCCACCACCCATACCACTATCTCGCTACTGGCCTTCCCGGACATGCTGGTACCGAGGAAGTACGTCACGAGCCCGAAGATGAGAAGCCATGTATAGTGGATCTCGACGCTAATGCCGGCGATGCGGCCTATCTTGAGTGATCCGCGCAAGTCTTATGCTCCTGGCACTCTGATACTGAAAGGATGCACCCGAGTCGGCGCCGGGCGCAAGGGGCGATGCCTCGGGGTCCGGCCGATGGCTACTGGGTCTCGGTGGGCGGAAGAACGTCCTGCTCCAGCTCGATCTCGCCCTCGGCCACTCGCCGCTGGGCCTCCTCCTCCACCTCGCGCTCGATCAGCTCCATGTCCAGGAGTGCGTCCTCGGCCTCGATGTTCTCCAGTTCGCCGATGAGTAGATCCAGGTCCTCGACGATCTCGTGGGAGGCAGCGACGTCCAGATCGGGGCCTGCGTCCACGTCGTACATCGAGAGCCGCACGATGCGGGGCTGCATGGCCTCCAGGGTACCCTGGATCTCGCGCATGGTCTCCAGGATCTTCCGGAGCTTGTCGCCGACGGCGTTGTAGTGGGCGATCTGGGCCTCCAGGGCCTTCCGGGCTTGGGTGTACTGCGACTTCACTCTGGGATTGCTCTCCTGGGCTTCCTTCTCGGCATAGGCCTTGAGCTGGGACCGAACCCGGCGGAGGTTGGTCTTGCCCATGCTGCGCCCGATACGGACGGCGGCGTTCCGTAGCTCTTGCTGCCGCTGGAGAAGCCGGTCGGCCTCTTTGAGGGCCTTGCCGAGGGTGCGCCGCAGGTGCTTGGGACTGCCGTTGATGGCCTGACGGACCTGGCTGTGGGCAGCTCGGGAGCGCCGGATGATCTGCTCAGCGTGGCCCTGCCAGCTCGGCCGGCTCCCCACTGAGAGGCCCCAGTAGATGAACCACGCGATGCCTCCGACGATGCCGGCGCAGCCCAGTCCCATGATGAGGGTGATGATCGATCCCCAGCTCAGCGCAATCCCGCCTTCCGTGACGTCCGAGGCATAATACGGGTACAGAGGTTCTTCGGTTACGTACGGGCCTCCTCGTCCCGGTCGCACGAAGGGCGGTGAGGTCACGCCGAGGGCGGCATTCCCTCCGTCGGTCGCGCGGCTCGGGCCAGGGCGAGCACCCACACGCCCGCGGCGCCCGCCTGCCGAAGCACCGCGGCGCACTGGCTGGCTGTCGCACCCGTCGTGACTACGTCGTCGATGACCAAGATGCGCCGCCCCCGGATCGGGTGCTGGCCCTCGACCACGGAGAAGGCCCCCGCCACGTTCCGCTCCCGATCATCGCCGCTCAGTCCGGGCTGGGGACGGGTGTCGCGGATCCGTTTGATCAGGCCAGGATCGGAAGGCACGCCAAGGGCCCGGGCAAGGGGCTCGGCGAGAAGGGTTGCCTGGTTGAAGCCCCGGGCCCGTTGCCGCTTGGGGTAGAGGGGAACGGGACAGACCAGATCGACGGACGCCAGGGGCAGATCCGCCAGACTCAGGTGCTCGGCCTTGGCCACGGCCTCGGCCAGGAGCTCGGCCAGGGCCCTGGCCGCGGCGATTCGGCGGCGGAACTTCAGGGCTCCAATCGCCTGCCGCAGCGGGCCGGAGTACACGTAGGCGCCCCGGAGCTGGTCGAACGCCCGGGGGTGCCGGCAGGCCGCGCAATGGCCGGCGGGCGTCTCCCAGTCCACCCGGGGCTGTCCACAACGCTGGCACACGATATCCCGGACGGGCTCCAGCTCCTTGCGGCAGGCTCCGCAGAAGGCGTGGGGATCGAGAGCGTCGCAGCCGGCGCACCGGGTGGGGTAGACGAGATCGAGGAGGCCGGTCCAGAGCTCTTTGGGCTCCATGGCTCATCCCCCGATGGCCCGAGCCAGGGCAATGCGTCGGGCCCATTGGCGCGGCGACGGCTGGGCGTAGGCGTCCAGGGCGTCCAGCGCTGCATAGGGCGGGTATCCCGCCTCCATAATCCACTCTAGAGCGTCGGCATCGGCCGCAAGCTCCCAGTGGAGGGGCGGGGCCGGGACGCTCCCGGCGCCGCCCGCCAGCAGGAAGGCGCGGGCGGCTCGCAGGCGGCGGGGATGATCGCTCCGGAGGTGGCTCCACTCGTGGGCCAGGGCGAAGGCCAGGGCGGGCTCGGGCCACCGGCCCATATCGGGCAACGCACCGGGGATACGGATACAGCCACCGGTCTCCGCCAGGAACGTGGCGCCCGTGGCCAGGGTGGGTATGCCGCCGAGGCCGCGTGCCTCCCTGAGACGCTCCAGAATGGCGGCGGGATCGGGGTCGATCCCGGCCTCGGGACTGGCCGCGCATAGGATCAGGGATAGCAGGATCGGCATAGGCTGCCTCCGCGCCTGAGTAGTTCGGCGCCACTCGCGCCCGGCCTTCGCGCCACCCCCGGCCGTAACGTTGGCCCATCGCCCGGGGACGTGTAGAATAGCGCGTTGAATCCGTCGCAGCTCGCGGCGACGCCACCACGTCGGGAGGGTGGGCTCATGCCCGAAGAGCACGGCCAGGATATGGAAGAGGAGCCCGTTACCGAGGCCCAGGGGCCCGAGGAGCCGGAGCAGAGCATACTGGAGACGCGAGAGGGGCGGGGCGTTCGAAGCCTGGCGCACATTCTCGCCATACTGCAGGTCATGGGCCTGATGATTCTAATGGGCGCCATGGTCTCTTATCATGCCAAGGTCTCTGAGGAGATGGAGCTGAGAGGGTACTCGACTGCGGGCTACGGCGATGTGGTCGAGACCTCCGATGTGATGGTCGGCCCCTGGATCTTGGGCGTGCCGGCCCTCGCCATATTCGTCGGCAGCGCGGCCTACGGGCTGTGGACCATCCGAGGGTGGGGGCGACGATTGGCGCTGATCCTCTCCCTGATTCTGATCTGCGTCGGCTTGGGACTCGCCCATATCATGCGCATGGAGATGGATCAGAGCTGGCTGATTGCCGATGCCGAGATGAACTTCCTGGAAGGCGTCGAGGAGGACACCCAGGACATGACCGGGTCGATCCTCAAGGCCGCTACCGGGCTCTCGGTGTTCTATGGGCTCATCTTCGGCCTGCTCATGCTTCCCACCGTAGGCCGGGTCTTCCGTGTGGCCGAGGAGCAGCTACGGGCCAAGGAGGCCAAGTTCAAGATCCGCGAGGACGAAAGCAGGGACCACTTCGCCGTGGATCACGATGTGGCCCAGCTCTAGGGCCCTCGGCGGCCCCCCTGTGCTACACTAGGCCGTCGTGACCGAACAGGCCCCCATGGAAACCGAGTACACCGACCCGCCCGAAGGGTTGGCTGCCCTCCGCCGAGTGCTGGAGTTCATGACCCCCTACCGCCGGATGTTCCTGCTGGCGGTGGTGGTGCTCGCCGTACGGTCCATCGCCCAGCTCCTTACGATCTTCTACGTGAGCGAGGTCCTCGGCGCCGGTGAGCCCGGCGGCGGCGGCCAAGTCACGGGCATCCTGGGCTCCCTGACCGGATCCATCGACACCGGCGCGGGCGAGCTGGCCGCTGAGCCCTCTCGTGCCGAGGTCATCCAGCGCATGACCGCGGCCACCTTCAAGGTGCTCGGGTTCGGGCTGCTGTCGGTGATCTGCTACGCCGGCGGCCTGTTCCTGTGGGACCGGACGGCCCAGAAAGCCATCCGCGACACCCGGGACCGCATGTTCGCGCATGTCAACCGGCTCGCCGTCGGCTACTTTGACCGGAAGCGCTCGGGCGACACCACCTCGCGCCTCATCAACGACACCCAGTACCTCCAGCAGATCACCAACAGCGACGTCCGGGAGATGTTCGCAGCCCCCGTCCAGGTGGTGTTCGGGCTGTACTTCATGCTGATCATCTCATGGCGCGTGACCCTTTGGGGCTTCCTGGTCACGCCCCTGGTGATCTTGTTCATGAGCATCCTAGGCCGGGTGGTTCGCCGCACCACCCGGGGCCTCCAGGAGGACACGGCGGGGCTTACGGGCATCCTGGCGGAGTCGCTCCAGGGCGTGCGCGTGGTGCGGATCTTCGGCCTTCAGAAGCACGAGCGCGAGCGGTTCAAGCTCCAGAACCAGCGCATCTACCGAAACGCCATGCGGGCCGCTAGGGCCATGGCGACGACCATCCCGGCGAACGAGATGCTGGGCTTCATCGGCTTCTCCCTGGTCATCTGGGTGGGGATGTACGAGATCGTCCAGGACCGCCT
>WJIW01000017.1 GCA_014730065.1 Armatimonadia bacterium
AGGCGGGCCCCGTGGAGCAGGATGAGATGCTGCGCACCTTCAACATGGGCCTGGGTATGGTCGCCGCGGTGGATGCCGAAGCATCCGGTCGAGCGCTGGACGGACTGGCCCGCCGAGGCATACCGGCTTGGACCATCGGCGCCGTAGAAGCCAGCGATGGCCCGGCAGAGGTGCGAGTGGAGGGGCGGGTACTGTGATGGGTGAGGGACTGCGAGTGGCCGTGCTTCTGTCGGGAGGCGGCCGCACTCTACAGAACCTACTCGACCACGCCGACCGGGGTGAGCTGGGTGGGGCTCGCGTTGTGGCCGCGGTGGCCAGCAAGCCTGGTCTCAAGGGTCACGCCGTGGCCGAGGAGGCGGGTATACCGGCCTACGTGGTGCCGCGCAAGGAGCATGCGGACAATGCCAGCTTCAGCGCGGCCATCAACGACGTACTGGGGCCCCACGATCCCGAGCTGATCGTCCTCGCCGGCTTCCTCTCCCTGTACCACCCGCCCGATCACCTACGAGACCGAGTCATGAACATCCATCCCGCCCTACTGCCGTCCTTCGGGGGCCAGGGATACTACGGCCACCGAGTTCACCAGGCCGTCCTCGACTACGGCTGCAAAGTATCGGGCTGCACCGTGCACTTGGCCGACTCCGAGTACGACAGCGGGCCTATCATCGTGCAGCGATGTGTGCCCGTACTGGAGGAGGACGACGCCGATGCCCTCGCCGCTCGGGTCTTCGAGCAGGAGTGCGTAGCCTACCCCCAGGCCGTCCGGCTGTTCGCCGAGGGCAGGCTCCGGCGCGACGGTCGCCGGGTGCGCATCACCCCGGGCAATCAGTAGATTGCCCTCGCCATAATCAGCGTTACTCCCTATTCGGCCAGAAGGTGTCGGAGGTCATCATGGACACGTGAACGACCGAAGGGAGCAAGCCAAATGGAACTCATTACTAGTATTGGTGGCGGGATCTGCGGCCTTATCTGGCTGGCCCTCTGTATCTGGGCGGTGATCTCCATCGTCGGCTCCGCGGCCAGTGCCCTGGCCAAGGCGCTCTGGATCCTGCTCGTCTTCTTCTTCCCAGTCGTGGGGCTGATCATCTGGTTCCTGCTGGGTCCCAAGGGCGCGTAAGCCCGCTGTAGCGACTTCCCCGAGCCCGCGGCCGGCTGGCCCTCACGGCTCCGTCCGCGGGCCGATCCTCTCGTACGGGATCGGCTCGAACCCGATGTCGCGGGCCGGCGAGTCCTCGGCCAGCCGGTAGTCCCCCCCCTCCGGATCGGCCAGCACGCCCTCCACGTTGATCAGGTTATCGGTCATCTCGACGAAGGGCTCGGCCTGATCGTAGATTCCGTCCCACCCATCGCCGATGATGATGTTCCGAGCGATCAGGTTGCCCTTGGGCGCCGCGGGGTCGTCGTCCAGGATGCCGATGAGATCGGGGTAACGCTCGGCCCAGAGCTCAGATTCGTAGGGCATGGCCTTGAGCCGATCGGTCATGGTGGTGTCCACATGGTAGCTGGCCCAGCCCATGGCCCGGGCATCCACGTGCAGTGCGGGCCGGCAGTCGACGAAGATGTTGCCGACGATCGAGTTGTCCCGGCCGCCGCCGATCATGGCCGCCCGGGTAACCCGGACGAACAGGTTCCCCACGATCTCGGTGCCGCAGAACATGTCGTCCAGGTAGACGCCCACACAGCCGCGGTCCTCGAAGCCCGTGATGTCATGGAAGAAGTTGTGCCGGATGACCGTGCCCCGCATGGTCCAGTCCCGGCCCGAGTAGATGGCTCCGGCGTCGTTGCTCTCCTCGCACACGTGGTGGATCTCGTTCAGCTCCATGAGGTGGTCGTTCCCGCTGAAGCCGATGGCCATGTGGGGGGCGTCATGGATATGGTTGCGGGCCGCACGCAGCCCCACACCCGAGAGTGAGATGCCCGCTTGGTACATGCGGTTCCAGCGGCCATAGTGGTGGATGTCGTTGTCCTCGGCATAGTGCCCGGCGGCGGTGAGAGTGGCCCGGTCGCCGCCGCTCAGGGCGATGCCGCCTTTCCCCACGCCATGGATGTGGCAACCGGTCACGCCCACGTCCTCCCCGCCGGCAACCCGCACCGCCCACCCGCCACCGTTGCGGACAACGCAGTCCGAGATGGCGCACCCCGAGGAGCTCTCGAAGCTAGCCGCTGTGGCCCTGGCGCCCTCGAGGATCAGTCCCTCGATCCGGACACCGGACGCGTTCTCGACCCGGATCAGGGTGTCGACAACGGAGACCATGACGTCGCCATCGCTCAGGTCGCCGGGTGGCCAGAAGTAGAGGACGCCGCTGCTCCGGTCCAGATACCATTCCCCGGGTCGGTCGATCTCGGGCAGGAGGTTGTAGGCGTAGTACCACTGGCCCTCGCGATAGCCATAGCCGTGGTACGGCTGCGCCAGCTCGATGACCTTGGCCTCGGTATCGATGGAGGCGATGGCCTGTCGCTCATCGGACCAGTCCCAGAACCAGTAGCCGTGTAGCCAGGGATCGGGCTCGCCCACCCATCTCTCGGGCCGGTCGCCCTCGTAGACGAGCTTACCCACCTTGTCGCCAACGGTTCCGCGCACATCGACGGGGTCCTCACCGAGGACGCCGGCGATCCGCACGAAGCCCTCGTTGGGCCACCGGCTGATCTCCATGGGCTGGTCTCGGTAGAACACCTCAAGCCCGCCCCCTTCGGGGCTGCCGTACTCCTCCACGCCCAGCTCTGCCAGATCGGTGGCCAGCACCTGGCCCCGGGCCTCCTCGGGGAGCCTCTGGAGAACACGGGGATCGTCCACCACGCTCCACTGGCCGACTCGCCGGCCGCCCGACAGCCGGACCTCGGAGCCCGCCGCGGCCCTGAGCGTGAGCCCCGAGTCCTCCGCGCCCAGGCCGAGGGTGCTGGCGAGGGGATACTCGCCTTCGGCCAGCTCGACGACGACGGGGCCTTCGATGGCCCGGGCGCGCTCGATGGCGGCCGAAGGCGTGGCCAGAGGGTCGGCGGCACTGCCTTGGCCTGCATCGTCGCCTCGGGGCGACACGTGGATGGTCTGCTGGGCGGGCGAGGCGCCGCCGAGGAGGAGACATGTGCCGAGGGTCAGGGCGAGGGTGGAGCCGATCCGCTGCATGGGGCACCGCCTTCGGTGGGGTAGGGGACGGTTCGGGCAGTCGGTTGCACTGACCTTGTAGCGTGCCTTCCAGGCGAGGAGTCTCCCGACTCGGTGCACGGGGGGCCTCGCGATGTGGTACAAGTGAAGGGATGCGTCTCTAGGACGCCGCACGAGGTCACGGAGGCAGTGAATGAGAGTCGATGGCCGTATCAGTCGCCGCCGCCCCCTGTTCGGGGAGATCCTGGTCAGTGAGGGTCGAGTTACGCAAGGGCAGCTCGAGGAGGCCCTCTCGACCCAGGAGGAGGAGCGGCTGTACCTGGGGGAGATCCTGGAGGGGATGGGCCTAATCGGCCCCGACGACATCCGCCATGCGCTGGAGATACAGAAACGCTGGGATCGATTGTATGGCTCGGCGGACGGCTGACGGGACCCGGTGCGACGGGATCGTCAGCGTCAGGGGCGGTATCGCCGTGCTCCACGTCGTCTCGTCGCCACTTCGCTCCGCTCGTCGCGCGGACCAACGTACACCTTGCCGGAGCACCCAGCCGCAACCCGGGCGCCTCTCGGGATGGGGACCGAAGAGCAGCACCCGGCCCCGGCCATAGTCGCCCGCGATGACGCCGATGCCCCCGCCGATCCCCGACCGCAAGAGCCCGCGGGTGGCTTCGCCGTAGTGAGCCAGTACGGTGGCCGGGGGCACCCCCTCCCGCTCCACCAGCTTCATGACCGGGCCATTCTGGTAATCGAGCTGGCACCCGGGCGTGCCATCGGAGGGGCGCATCCGAACCAGCCCTTCACCCCGGCGCCAGGGGTCGATGCTCGCGGCTGCCAGGAGCTCCAGGCGGTCGGTGCGGGGGCCGTGCTCGCCCGTCAGGGCGAGATACGCTCCGGCACAGATGCCGATGTACCCGCCGCCATCCCGGACGAACTCCTGGACTCGCTGGCGACCCGCGGGTCCCAGGGCCGCCGATTGGGCCGAGGACATGCCGGCGGGGAAGACGATCACATCGTAGTCGGCGAGGGCGCCCGCTCGGATGCTACGGCCGTCGACCGTCGCGGCGGCCAGGTCGTCGGACGCCCGCAGACAGGGCAGCAGATCGGGCTCGACGGGCATGGTCCCCTCACCGGCGTAGACGGCGACACGGATCGGAGGTGTGCCCACGCCAGAGCAGGGCACTACGCATGCAAGCAGTGTGGCCGCCAGGATCGATGCGCGCAGGGCCATGGTGCTCTCCTCACATGATCGAGAGGACGCTGAACTCGTGAACGGCTCGGGCTCCCTCGTGGCCCGTGTTGGCGAGGATGAGCAGGCCCGCCGCGTAGAGCACCAGGAAGGGCACCTGCATGCCCCAGTTCGCCTTCCACGACAGCTCCTTTTTGGCCACCACGGGACCCAGGAGCATGGCCGCGTAGAGGCCTGTGAGCACGGTGAAGGCGTTGCGGGTCAGCTCCGCCAGCTCCTCGTGGCGCTCCAGTACCTCGCCCGCCTCACCCGACTTCAGAGCGACCTCCCACGCGGCGTGGCCCGATTCCACGGCGACCCAGGCTCCCACCGTACCGACGGCCATCAGCGCCAGCGCCGACCACCAGAAGGCCCGGCCGCACTGGGGCACGATGAGGCCCAGGATGATCAGCAGCGGAACCACCGCAAGGGCTCCCAAGGGCAGGTGGACGATGAGAGGGTGGGCGCCGGCCCACGAGGGCAGCGGGGGGATGCCGATCTCCATGACGGGTCTCCTTTGGCTTGACCTGCTCCTAGGG
>WJIW01000169.1 GCA_014730065.1 Armatimonadia bacterium
TGACGGGCACGGTACCGGTCCAGCTCACCCCCGGCCATGCCCATGATGCCTCGGCCAGGGCCCACAGAGCGTGCCAGCGAACGGTGCGTATCGAGTCGACCACCAGACTAGCGGCGGCGGCGACCAGCGCCTCGGGCGGCTCGGCCCCCGCGACCAGGCCCCGGAGGCCCGCCAGCCGGAGGCGACCTCGCCGCCGGCTATGGCCTTCGGCGGTCAACAGCGGCAGCACACGGGAGGCCCGGAAACCTGCCTCCATGTCGCCTCCCCGCACGGCGAGGGCGAGGGCGACTTCCGCGGAGTAGCCCGCGTCAAGCGCTTGCCGGCGCTGGCGCTCATCGAGCATGGACTCCATCCCGCGTAGGATCTCGCCCGTAGCCCGGCCCGCAAGGACCCTACCCGCGCACTCCAATGCCTCGCACCGCAAAGCGAAGTCATCGTCGCCGCGCACTGCTTCGAGGATGGCGCCATAGGCCTCGGGGGGGTGTGGCGGATCGGTCGCCAGCCCCCGGATGGCGGCGAGGCGGCGACCGGGGGAGGGGTGGCAGAGGTCGGGCTCGGCGACGGAGAGCCGGGCCTCCCATGGGGCGTCGGCCATGCAGGCTGCCCTGACCCGCGGCAGATCATCCCGGCACCGGGGCTCCCGGTCCAGGCCGAGCCGCTCGAGGGCCGTAAGGCCCTCCTGACCGGTGCCTCGGTGGATCCGCGCGAGAGCGTCGATGGCCCGGCGCCGCACCGTCTGGTCGGGATCGCCCAGGAGAGGCGCCAGACGTGTCGTGGCCTCCGTGGCGCCCGAGCCCATCCAGGCCTGGCCCAGCATCTCGGGTAGCACCTCGACCATGAGCAACTGCCGCTCGAAGCTGCCGTCGGGCCAGCGGTCGAGAAGGATCCCGGCGATCTCTCGCAGCCTGTCGCCCACGCGCGCTCACGACCCTCTCGGTATGGCTTTCCACTGCCGGCCGTTCCGCGGCCCGGAGGCCACACCTGCCTACTCGCCTCGGTCTCGCGCTTCGAGCCACCGGACGGCTCCAGCCATGGCGCTCCGCAGACGCTCCCGGCTCTCGGCGGGGTCGCCCCTTTCCAGGGCAGCACGCCAGGCGTCCTGGAGCTCCTGGACCTCGGGTGGCCGGGGCCTGGCGCCGAATCCGCCCATGCCCGTCGTCCGTAGTACTCGCTTGAGCAGGTCCTCGGCGGCCGTGAGGTACTGCCGATCTGTGATGGCCTCCCGCAGACCCAGCCAGCTCAGCGTTCGGACGGGCCCACCGGCAGAGGGGTACGCCAGCATGCGGTCCTTCGCCGCCGAATCGCCGTCCCTGAGGGGATCCCCGGACGGCTGCCAGTACGGCGCGATGAGGCCCGCGTACCCCCGATGATCGAGGGAGAAGCCGGCCTCCCGGCGCAATGCCGCAGGATCTTCCAGTCCCGCGTGCTCGGGCCGGTACCACAGCCGGAAACCCATCCGGCGGGCGGCCCGGGCGTCCTGCTCATCGTCTCGGCACAGGCTAACGTAGTCTATGTGGGCTGTGGCGTGGCTGATCCCCGGCTGGGCTTCGATGTAGGTACTCAGGCCCAGGCCGCCGCAGGCCTTGGCGGCCACGTTCTGGTGGTGAGCAAGGGGCGTTCCCGCGCTGGGCATCCCGCACATGACCAGGCCTTCCAGGCCCAGCTCCTCGCCCAGGGCCGCGACCTGCCTCATCCGGGCGAGGAAGACGCCATTGTGCTGGGCGAATCCCGCGGGCGTGTAGGCATGCCCCGCGATGTTCAGGAGCCACGGCTCCGTACCGTGCAGAAGCAATGGTCCAACGGTCATGCCCACCTCGGCGCGCAGTCGGAGGGCTTGCTCGAGATCGTCGAGGGACTCGGTCTCGGTCGGGATCTCGGCGGCCACGGTTGCCACCCGGGCGCCGAGGCTGCGCACGTCCTCGAGCACGCTTTGCATCCGCCGCTCACTCAGCGCTTCCACCTCCGACAAATCGCCAGGACCCAAGCGCGATCGAAGCTCGATGATCACCTCCGGCTGCTCGGAGGCTAGCTCGATGGGCAGGACCTGAAGCGCGTACGGGAGGCGGGTCTCGGCCCCACCGCTGCGGATAAGTATCTCGCCCTCATAGGGCCCGGGCGGCGCGTCCGCGGGCACCGGCAGCGAGAGGATGAAGGTGTGCAGGTCGCCCGCCGGGAGGTCCACGGGCAAGGGGCGCCGGGCATCGGGCCCAAGCGGCCCGTCGATGCGGTTGTCGGGCGTGTCGGTCAGCGGATCGACGAGCCGTGGATCATGGGCCAGCAGCTCGGGGGTGGGCTCGAGCTCGCCGCCCACGACGCCCGTGGGAGATTGCCACCACCACAGCAGGTGATGGACATCCCACGCGGTGGGCGCGATCACGGCCCCGGCCTCGGTGGTGAGGGGACCCGGTCTCAGCATCAGCCCCGAGGCATCCTGGCGTGGGCGCACGGTGACCGCACAGATGATGAGCTCCCCCGGCGCCCCTCGCAGGGAGACGTGGTCCACCAGCGTGCCCAGGACGGCTCCGTCCCAGGGGAGAGGGAGCCGGAAGGAATCCGGCGGCGACTGCCAGACGGCCACATGACCGCCCAGGTCGAGGGATCCCGCTGCGGACGCCTGATGCAACACCGATCTCATGACCCGCGAGTCAACGGCCGCGCGCCGGGCTTCGGCGGCCGTGGGGATGGGCTTGCCCGGCA
>WJIW01000170.1 GCA_014730065.1 Armatimonadia bacterium
AGTTCGAGCTGCCCATCGGCCCCGCGCGAATGGCGCCCGCCGAGAGCTACGCCATCGCCCTACGTGCGTCGTCCGAGGGGCATCGGATCGCTCCCGTCGTCGCCTACGTCGATGCCGACGCCGACGGCTTCGAGCCAACCATGACCCATAGCCTGGGGCCGGCTGCCACCGATCCCCACACGTGGGAGGCGACCAGTGGTGGCAACGTGGACTTCGCCGTCGAGTTGAGTGACGAAGGCCTGCTGTGTGTCGCTGGCATGCCCCCGGCGGGAGATCGGTGGGCCATGGCCTCATGCCCAGTCCTCGATGAGCCCGAGGATGACCTCAGCGGCTATCAAGCCATCTCCGTGGAGTTCCGCTCGGAGACGCCGGCGGCGGAGCCTCTGTACCTGATCCTGATCGAGGCCGACGGAAGCCAGTACCTGTCCCCCGTGCGCGATGCCTTCGAGAGCGAGCAGTGGACCCGCTACCGCTTCTGGCTGGGCGACTTGACCTTCAACCGGGGCGTCTCACCCGGTGATGATGAAGGCCTGGACCTGGACCAGGTAGAGCGGATACTGATCGGGTCGTCCTTCGTGACGGGGATCGAGCGGGCCCGTTGGTGGATGCGCGACGTCCGCCTCGAGTTCTTCGTGGGGCCGGCGGACTAACGGCGCCCATACTACGAGACCTTCTCGAACACCTGGACCCGGGTCGGACTACTGAGCCGGGTGTTGTCGGTGATCTCCAGAACGGTGTCGTTCTCCCACATCAGAATGCTGATGCGGATGACGGCCTTCGACTCGGTGATGAGCCCCGCCGTTCCCACCCGGAAGCCGCTGTCGCCGGGCTCGCCCAGGCTCTGTATCATGCGGAGCCTGAGTGGGCTGCCGGGATCGTCGCTGTAAACTACCGTGCCGTCCCGGTCGATGGTCAGGGTGAGGGAGCGGGTGGCGGGGTTGAGACTCTCGTCACTTGGGCCCTCCCGCGTGAGATTCCAGACGCCAACCATGGCCTCGGGTGGCGGAGGGGTCTC
This sequence comes from Armatimonadia bacterium, assembly GCA_014730065.1. Lineage (GTDB taxonomy): Bacteria > Armatimonadota > Zipacnadia > UBA1398 > UBA1398 > UBA1398. The sequence goes on from WJIW01000170.1 coordinate 1,016, forward strand.
GGTGGTGGCGCCGGCACAGCCGGCAAGCGTGGCGACGCCACCTAGGGCGAGCGTGCCCAGTGCTAGTAGCGATGCGAGCCGTGTTGATGACATCAGGTTCCTCCGGTGGTAGCAGTCCCCCAAGGGTCTACTGCCTATCGAAGCGTCGCACCTTGTCCAGATTGCGGGAGTTGTCGATCAGGGTCAGCTCACGGCCGCCGTCGGCCAGGCGGAAGGTGACGGCCTTGGTAGAGCCTCCGCGGTCCGTGATCGTGCTAACGAAGGTCGTGCTAGTGCCCGTGCGATTGCGGCTGATGACGGTTAGGCTCTAGGCCTCGCCGCCGCCGCCCTCGCCGATAATGGTGCTATCGTCGATGACCATGTCGTATGCCAGGAAGACAGGTACAGGCAGGGTCGCGCCTTCGGCCACACCTGTGGCCGACAGACGCCAGGAGCCGTCCAGGGTGTCACCCAGGTCGTTGCCGCTGCCGCAGCCCATCAGGAGGGCAGCCAAGGCCAGTAGGGCTAGGCTGATCGAGCCGAACCAACTGGTACGTGTCATCGCGTGCCACCTCCACAATGTGGGCGGTCCACTTCGCCGCCGTGGCCGTCCCCAGTGTTGGTGACCGAAGCTCGATGCGCATCGGACTCTCGGGTCACTCGGTAATCAGATGACGCGCGAGCCCGGGGGAGGGTTCCGGGGAGTGGTACACTGGGACGGTAACGTAGTAGCTGGGAGGATCGAATGAGCAGCACAGCAGTCCGTGTGTACGGTGAGACCTGGTGCGGCGATTGTCAGAGGGTGAAGGCCCTACTGACCCGTCACCAGGTACCCTTCGAGTGGCTCGACACCTCACGCGACCTGGAGGCCCGAGACTTCGTCAGCCGGACGCTGCCAGGCGAGGAGCGCATCCCCGTGGTCGTCCTCGGAGATGGCTCCTGCCTGGTCGAGCCGAGTGATGACGAACTATCGGCTAGGCTGGGACTCGAAGGGTAAGGCGGTCATGACGGCCGTTGGCGATCCGCTTCCTCCTTAGTGTCGAGGGGCAGGTACGGCTCATCCCAAGCCCGCTCGTAGTGGGGATCCGCGGGATCGAAGGCCTTCCCCGGATCGAAGATCCTGGGATCGGGCGGCACGGCTTCGTAGGGCGTGAAGTCGGGCGTAATCCGGAAGCAGTCCGATAGGTCGCTGGCCAGGCCGTCGAACAGATTCAGGGGCGGCAGGCCGAAGATCGACGTCACCGTCTTGGTGATGCTCGAGAGATCACAGTGACGGTGACTCACATACCCACGGCGAGCCCACGGGCTGATGACCAGCAGCAGGCTGCGGTGCGCATCAACCGTATCCACCCCTGCCTGGGAGTCATCCTCGGTCACGAAGATGACCATCTCCTCCCAGTACCGGCTGCTCGATAGCCGCTCGACGACCCGGCCGAGGGCGTAGTCGTTGTCTGCCATGTACGATGCCAGGTACGGGTATCCATCATCGGGCCGAGGACCAGCGCCGTGGTCATTGGGCAGGTAGATGTAGAGGTAGCTGGGCATGGCCGCGGGGTCATCGGCATACCGCTCGTCGAAGTCGGCGATGAACTGGTCGGCCCGGTACTGGTCGGGGATGTTCATGTTGTAGGTGGGGTACATCCGGCTGGTGCGCTCGTACAGAACTTGGGGCATGGGGACATTAACCGTGTACCGGCCACCCGTGGGCTTGAGCCCTCCGCCACCGGTGATCCCGGCCAGCTCGAAACCCTCGCCGTAGTTGAAGAACTCCACATCGTGCCGGTGGAGGTGATCCCAGATGGCGCCATGCTCCAGGTAGTCCTCGGGCATGGAGGACGAGTTGGCCCCGAATATGGCTCGCCGTCCGGGAGCTGTGGAGTGTAGGACATGGCTCCGCTGTCCGCCGTAGGACGCGCTCACATTCGTCTCGACCCAGACGTTTGGCGGGATGCCCACCAGCCAGCGGTGCCCATCGGCCGAGTGGTCCGAGTTCATGTAGAAGTTGTCGGAGACGGTGAACTCCCGTGCCAGCTTCTGATGATTGGGCATCACGTTCACGCCCTCGTGCCCGTCGACGTCGGCGCTCAGACCCCAGCGCGCGAGGGAGGGCTCACCCCGACCGCCGGGTAGCTCGCCGAAGACCTCATCGTATGTTCGGTTCTCCTTGGTGATGAAGACCACGTACTTGATCTGCCGCGAAGGCCGCCCCGTGCCACGGGGAATGGCCGACGGCGCACGGCCTTGGGCGACCTGGTATCGGTTGACCAGCCCGTTGCTCTCCATAACCCGCTGGGTCAGCTCCGGCAGCTCGTGATCGGCGGGCACATCCAGGATGGTGACCGAGCCCCGCATCAGGTCACCGATGTACGTACCCCACGGGCCGGGCTCGTAGAGGGGACCGGCATTCGGACCCGATCCGAATCCCTTGGCATTGGCCACATGGAGCCGACGCCCGTCGGCGGAGATGGCCAGGCGGCTGGGGAACCACCCGACGGGAATGCGCCCCACCACCGACTGTGAGCGAACATCGATCACCGCCACGGAGTTCAGACCCGACTCACACACGTACAGACGCTCACCATCGGGCGACAGCGTCAGCCCGAAGGGCATGACGCCCTTAATGCCCTCCACCAGCGGCGAGGGGCAGAGGTCGATAGTGAAGGCGATGCGGTGATCCCGGCGGTCGATGGCCTGGACAGTGTCGTTGGCGCCATTGCTTACGAACACGTAGTCGGCGGAGACGGCCAAGGCGTTGGGGCTACTCCCACCCACAGCCTCGTAACGGTCGCCCATGTCTCCGACCAAGGTACCCGTCTTGACCTTGGCCACGACCCGCGGCTCGTCCGCCCTGAGGTCCACTGCCCACACCGAGAACGACTCGTCCACATTGGGATCGCCCAGGCCGGGCACATCGTAGCCTTCCACCTCGGTGCCCTCCCGCGCCGCTTCCGATGGGAAGCCGTACGGGGGGAAGGTCAGCCCGCGCGGATCGCGATCATCGCCCGTCGGCTCCTCGGGGATGATCGCGCTGTACTCGAACATGCCGATGTTGGCTACGTACGCCGCGGACTCATCGGGCGACAGCGCCACGGCGTAGGGGTACCGCCCCACGGGCACCGAGCCGACGACCCGTTCCGAACTGGTGTCGACGATGGCGAGCCGGAAGTTGGCGTTATCGGCCACGTACAGGCGGCTGCCGTCATTGGTCATGGCCATGTCGCCTGTGTACGAATCCTCGAAGCTCCGGCCATCCACCTCAATGTCCAGAGGGATCGTGGCGGTGCGCTCTCCCGTGTACGCATCGATCACGAGGACGTTACCGTCATCCCCTCCGCTGGCATAGATGGTGCGGTTGTCGGGAGCCACGGCCACGCCCATGAACACCCCCTCCAGCACCTCCTGGCCGGTGCCGCCCTCCACGGGCGGGATCTGCCGTACATGGGGCGAGCCGCCCGCCAGTTCGGTGATGAGTGACAGGGAGAAGGGCCCGGTTCCACTGTTGGAGGTGACGACCATGGAACCATCGGGCGAGAGGGTCAGGCCATACGGGTGAGGCGCGACGACGACGGTTCGGCCATAGGGTGCGATGAGCCGGCCGCTGGGCAGCACGGTGACTCCGTGGGGGTTGCGGTCGGCGTAGAGGGTGCCGGCGGGGGCTTCGAAGTAGACGCCAGGCGCGTGGTCGTTGGCGGTCGCCGAGGAGAGCCCGGCTAGAGTCAGCGCGACTGCCATGAGGCATGCCTGGGCTCGGTAGTTGGCGAGCATGTCGGTCTCCCTTCGCGTACGAAGGAAGCGGCCCGCGAGAACGGGCCGCTCCGGTTGCATGTCGTCCCCGTCCAGATGGGTGGCGGGGTGGCTAGTGAGCGCCTGACTCGGCTCGCTCGTCCTGCTCGCGCGGCGCCGTGTCTTGGGTCAAGGCGCCACCTTCGGCCTTCTCCAGCTCCTTGCCGTCGTCTCCGCCGCAGCCAAGCACCAGGCCGGCGCAGACCAAGGCGAGGGACAACAGGCTGACACACTGCATGAGCTTACGGATCATGGCGGATCTGCTTCCCTTCGTAGCGGCGATGAGGTTAGGGCCAGCGGTCGTCGGGACCCAGATGCGACATGCTGGGCACGAGCGCCCATTTGCCATCCTGGGACTGGAAGTAGTCCCACTTGGTCCACTTGGAGTGGCCGTCCAGGTAGGTGCAGTTCTGGCCATCGTTATGGCGCATGCTGAGCTGATCCCATACTTCCTGCCAGCTCGTGCCGCCGGGCTCAATATAGGTGCCGTTGTTGTAGTTGATGGGGTTGCTATCCACATCCTCGCTCGAATCCCGTGCCTCGGCCAGCATCACGTTCTGTGCGGGTGTGTCGTGGCCGGTCTCGCTGTGCCCGATGCCCTGGTAGTAGGGGGCGCTATGCCCGTAGTTGCAGAGGTACTCCTCGTTCTTCAGGTAGCTGCCATAGATCTCCAGCCAGTTGCGCCCGTAGAGCGGCGCATTGGCGGCAGCGCTACCCGTGAACCTCCAGCTCGGACCGTGCTCGATACTAATACCGTAGTTGGACCAATCATAGATCTGAGGCTTCTGATGGGCCGAACTTGGACATACAAAGATCTGCCAGTTCTTGACATATGGGTGGGTCGGCACGTGCCACTCCCACCAAGTCTCCGTATAGCGGCCGTCGTGGTCCTGGGCATACATGATGTAAGCAGTACCAAGCTGACGCATGTTGGACAGGCAGGACGTCTGTCGCGCCTTCTCGCGGGCCTTCGCAAAGACCGGGAACAGGATCGCCGCCAAGATGGCGATGATCGCGATGACGACAAGCAGCTCGATGAGGGTAAAGCCGAAGCGCTTGGACCCTCGTCCCGTACAGGGGCGACGGCTCGAACGGTGCTCAAACATGGGTATCCCCTTCTCTCTGGCGCCTGGGCTTCTCCGGACCCATGCGCTGACTGAATAATAGCGTCCTCTTGATGCCTGTCAACAGGTAATTTATGGTGATGAGGTCCGATAATACTGCCTAAGCCGCCGCCTCAGAGGGCAGCGGACATGGGCCGCGAACACCTGCTAATCGCCGCCATCGGAAGGAGCGCCCAAGATGCCGCCCGTCTCGCGCCGGAGCTTCTTGGCGGGCCTCGCCGCCGTGCCCATCGGCGCCCGGGCCTGGGCGGGGAGGAGTGATCCCGTGGACGTGCCCAACGTGCTGGTGCTGTGCTCCGATGAGCACAACCCTCGGTACGCGTCACCCCACCGCCACCCCTTCGTGCGCACGCCCAACATGGAGCGGTTGGCCGAGATGGGCACCCTCTACGAGTCCACCTACTGTCCCTCCCCCTTGTGCATGCCCAGCCGGTCGGCCTACCAGGCGGGCCGGTACGTCCACGAGATCCAGACCTACAGCAACAGCAACGCCATAGAGCATCACTACCCCAGCCTAGGTGCGGCCCTGGCGGGGCAGGACGTGCACACCGTCCATATGGGCAAGATGGACGTATATACCGAGACGGCGAACCTGGGTTACTCGGAGTACCACCACACCATGGACCGGCCACCGCCTGGCGATACCAACATCGCACGGGATCCCTTATGCATCCGCAAGGGCGCCCACCGGAGGGCCAAGGGATACGGGCCCCACGAGGACGCCGGTGCCGGCGATGCCTTTGTCGTGGGTGAGGGCATTCGCTGGCTGGAGGAGACGGCGCCGGGGCTCCGCCAGCCGTGGATGCTGGCGGTGAGTATCAATGCCCCGCACTTCCCCCACGTCGTACCGCCCGAGCTCTGGCAAGCGTACGCCGATCACGAGGACCTGCCCGAACATGGCATGGAGGCGGAGTCGGCGAGCCACCCCCATGCCGTCGACCTTCGCGCCCACTTCGAGACCAACCATTTCGCCGATGAGGATGTGCGTGGGCTACGCAGGGGATACTACGGCGCCATCACCTTCGTTGACCGTCAGCTCGGGCGGGTGCTAGACGCCTTGGAGGCGTCGGGCCGTCTGGGTGACACCCTCGTGGTGTACACCTCCGATCACGGGGAGATGCTCGGCACCTTCGGGATGTGGTGGAAGTGTAGCCTGTACGAGGACTCGGCGAGAGTGCCTCTGATCGTCGCGGGTCCGGGCTTCGGCCGCGGGGAGCGGGTCAAGACGCCCGTGACTACCTTGGACCTCCAGGCGAGCCTGTTCCGTGCCCTCGGTCGCGACCGGCCCGACTTCTGGCGCGGCGAGCCCTTGCAGGATGTGGCAAAGCTCGATCCCTCCCGAGTCGCTTTCGCTGAGTACCACGGCCACGGCGTGCGGCACAGCTCGTACATGATCCGCCGGGGCAAGTGGAAGTACCTCCACCA